>JANOCF010000970.1:0-4884 GCA_031412055.1 Holophagales bacterium
CCCGGGGCTCGGGCGTGGTGGAGCGCCAGATCTCCTCCCAGGTCTCGTGGGACGCGAAGAACTCTCCGCGGTTGAAGAGGTCGATCCCCTCCTCGAAGAGACCGCGGCGCTCTTCGGGGGAGAGGGTGGGATGGAGGACTCTGCGCTCAGGCACGCCTGGAGTCTAGCTCGTGAGGGCGGCCGGCCTCTGGTCCAGGTTGGTAAGCCGGTCCAACAGGTCGGCCGGCAGCCGCAGCCCGGGATGGACCCGCTTGCATAGCTGGCGCAGCCGCCGCAGCTCCACTTCCGGGAGCTCACAGAAGGCGGAGACCACGCGCGGATCGAGCTGCTGCCTGGACACTCTCATGAGCTCGGTGACGGCGATCGCGTGCGCCCGGGCACGCCGGTAGGGCCGGTCCGAGGTGATGGCGTCGTAGGTGTCCACGACCGCGAAGATGCGGGCTCCGAGAGGGATGCCCTCGCCCGCGAGACCGCGGGGGTAGCCGGAGCCGTCCCACTGCTCGTGGTGGCTGTAGATGAGGTCGAGGGCCTCGGACTGGAGGAAGCGGACCTCCGCGAGCATCTCGTAGCCCCAGCTCGGATGCTGCTTCATGATGAGCCACTCGTCTTCGGTCAGCGGGCTGCTCTTGCGCAGGATGTCGTCGGGCACGACCATCTTGCCGACATCGTGGAGCAGCGCTCCCCACTCGATGGCCTTGAGCGCCTCGCCTTGAATTCCGAGGGCGCGGGCCAGTTGCACGGCGTAGAGGGCGACGCGGAACGAGTGGCCGGTCGTCTCCTGATCGCGGGCGTCGGCCGCCGTCACGATCGCGCCCACCGCCTCGACGTACGAGCGCTCGCGGGCACGCTGCGACTCCTTGAGCGACACGACCAGACCCCGGAAGGTCTCCTCGATGAGCTGGACGTCCCCGCCGCCGCCGGAGCTCTCGAAGTCGTTCCGGAGCTCGCCGGCCTGAGCCATGGAGGACATGGTCCCGGCCAGCCGCCGGAGAGGGAGACGGATCCGCCGGATCACGAACAGGGCCAGGATGGCGGACAGGGCGCCGGACGACAGGGCGATCGCCAGCAGGTTCCACCCGATCTGCCGGGCGAGCTGGGCATCGGCAGAGACCGCCACCAGCCGCTCCACGAGCAGCAGGGCGATCAGCGAGACCGCGGCCGTGATGATGGCGACAAACCCGAAAGCGCGAGTGTTTCGAGGCAACTCGAACGGCTCCTAGATAGACTTCACGTTGCTTCAAGAAGTAGTTGAATTGTACTTCAGCTCTGGGTACAAAGTAAGCACCCTCTTCACACCTCTATTCAGATTGGTGCTTGTCGAGAGAGTTCCCGCTCCTCGGCTGCTAGCCGCGCTAGGATAGCCGCTCCATGAAGACCTCTGCCCTCATGCTGGCAGCCCTGCTGGCTGCCTCGCCGGCTCTTGCGGACCCCCGCGCCTACGAGGTAGCGACGGGGCTCGCCCGGCTGGGCCCCCGGCCGGACGGCGGACCGGTCCAGCAGAAGGCCGAGCGCTTCCTCCTCGATTCCATAAAGCGGGCAGGGCTCGCGGACATCCGAGCCGAGCCCGTCCCCGGGCACCCCGAGTGGGTGAACCTGACGGGGGTCCTGCGGGGCAAGTCCGACCGGGAGATCGTCCTCTCGGCCCACTACGACACGGTGGAGACGAGCGCCGGGGCCGGCGACGACGCCTCGGGTTGCGGAGTGGTGATCGCCGCGGCGGCCGATCTGGCCCGAACCCCCCTGGATCACACAGTGCGAGTGGTCCTCTTCGACGCGGAGGAGACCGGCCTCAACGGCAGCCGTGGCTGGGTGGAGAGCCTGTCGGCCGAGCAGCGCGATCGCATCCTCGCCAACCTCAACGTGGAGATGGTGGGGTGGACAGGAACCAAGGGGCCGACGATCCACACCTTCCCGGTGCAGTCGAAAGGGGAACGGACTCTGGCTCCGGGCTGGCTGGTGCACTTCCTCCTGCGCAGCGGCGAGGCCGTGGGCTGGCCCTACTCCGTGTCCGACGCCCAGGCTTCGGTGCCCGCGCAGCTCGTCCTGCGTTCGGCGAGGGTGAAGCTGGGCGCGGACAGCAACTCTTTTCTTGCGAAAGGCATCCCGGCCCTCTCCGTATCGGACAGCTCGCTCCTGGCCATGGATCCCGCCTTCCACCAAGCCCTGGACACGCACCAGCGACTCGATGCCGGGCGCCTCGATCGGTGGACGGTAGCGGTGGCGGCAGCGGTGCGGCGGATGGACAAGCTGGCTGGCCGGCCGATCGCGGAGGACGAGTACCTGGCGGCCTTCGGGCGGGTCTGGCTGCGGCGTGAGCTCAACTGGATCGGGCTCGCGATCTGGATCGTTCTAGTCTTTCGGGGCAGACCGGGAAGATGGCGCCAGACCTCCTCTGAGGAGCGGGTCCGCCAGGGACGCCGGTTCGTGCCAGGGTTCCTCTTCCGGATACTCTTCCTGACAGCCGTCTTCCTGGCGCCCGTGATGTCGGTGCTGCTCTTCCCGGCGGGCCTGCTGGCGGCCTTCCCCCCGCAACGGACCTGGACTCGTGTCCTCGCGATCCTTGCCGGGCTCCTGCCACTGTTGATCTACCTGGCGTCGCTGGGGGTAGCATTCGCGGTGGGTCTGGCCTCGTGGAAGGCCGGATTCCAGGGCGGCTGGCTGGCGGCGGCCCTCCTTCTGGGGACCGCCGTAGCCTTCCTGTTTCTCATGACGGCCCGCCGTCAGCCGTCCGCTGCGATCTAGCCCGCCAGCGTCTTCAGCGTGGCGACCGCGTGGTCCAGCTCCGCCTCGGTGTTGTAGAAGTGCGGCGAAAGCCGGATGCCCGCCCGGGGACGGAAGTCACAGACAATCTCGCGGGCGATCAGCTCGTGGCAAAGATGCTCGGCGTTCTGGTGCCAGATGGACACCGTACCGCCGCGGTGCTTCGGATCGCGCGGGGTTCGGACCTCGAAGCCCGCCTCCTCGGCGGCCTGGATGAGGTGGTCCGTCAGGGCGAGAGAGCGCTCGCGGATTCTCTGGGCGCCGACGCCCGCGACGATCCTGTACCCCGACCGGCAGGAGTAGAGGGCCGGGATGTTCGGCGTGCCGGTCAGGAAGCGCCAGTTGGCCTCCTCCCGGTAGCGGATCGGGCCGGTACGGAACGAGAACGGCTCTTCGTCCGCCTGCCAGCCGGTGAACGTCGGTTGCAGGGTGGCCGCGATCTCCGGGTTGACCCAGAGATAGCCCGCGCCGGGACCGCCGCAGAGCCATTTCACCGAGCCGCCGGTGGCCGCGTGCACTCCCCATGCCTCCAGCTCCAGGGGCAGGACCCCGGCGGACTGGTAGACGTCGAGAAGCAGGATCGCGCCCACCTCGAGGCAGCGCTTGGCAATGGCCTGCGCGTCCTGCACAAAAGCGCTCCGGAACAGCGTGTGGGAGATCGGGACCAGCCGCGTGCGCTCGTCGATGGCCGCGAGCAGCCGCTCGGTGGGTACGCCGATGCCGTCGTCCGACGGCACCATGACGATCTCGGCCCCCTTCCGGCGCTCTCCCTCCATCAGGTACATGACGTTGGGGAAGTTCAGCTCGGTGTAGACGACGCGGTTGCGCTCCGCCGGGTAGTCCAGGCTGGAGATGAACAGGGCTGCCGCGACGGACACGTTCTGGTGCATGGAGACCGATCCGGGCCGGACTCCGAGCAGCGGCGCCAGCAGGTCGCCGGTCTCGGCCGCCATCTCCCACCACCCCTCGTGCCAGGCGCGCACTCCGCGATCTCCCCACTGAGTGGCGAAGATCTCCAGCTCGTCGCGGACTCCCCGGGGCATGGCTCCCAGGGAGTTGTTGATCAGGTACGTCGAGTGCTCCAGGATCGGGAACTCGGAGCGCAGCGACAGCAGGTCCTGGTGCGGAGAGGCCATCAGCGGCCCGTCCACTGCGCGGGACGCTTTTCGAGGAAGGCCTTGACGCCTTCTTCCTTGTCCTGGGTGGAGAAGCAGAGGCAGAAGAGGTCGCGCTCGTAGGGCAGGCCGTCCTCGATGGACAGGCGGTCGCTGGCGCGCATCGCCTCCTTGGCGACCTTCAGGGTGAGCGGGCTCTTGCCGGCGATCTTGTTGGCCAGCTCCATCGTCTTGGCCCGCAGCTCCTCGGCGGGGACGACGATCTCGATGAGGCCGATCTCCTTGGCCTCGGCCGCCGGGATCATGTCGCCCGAGAGGATCAGGCGCATGGCATTGCCCATGCCGACGAGGCGGGGGAGACGCTGGGTTCCGCCGCCACCCGGGATGAGGCCGAGATTGATCTCCGGCTGGCCGAAGCGGGCCTTGTCGGAAGCGATCCGGATGTCGCAGGACATGGCCAGCTCGCAGCCGCCGCCCAGGCAGAAGCCGTTGATCATGGCGATGACGGGCTTGGGGAAGTTGGCCATGATGTCGAAGATCCGCGGGCTCGCCATGGCCTCGCGCTGATCGAACGGGGTGCGGCCCGCGAACTCGCCGATGTCCGCGCCGGCGATGAACGACTTCTCGCCGGCCCCCGTAATGACGACGACGCCGACGGAGTCGTCCTTTTCGATCTCGGTGAGGACTTGCAGCATCTCGTCCCGCACCTGCTGGCTCAGGGCGTTCAGCTTGTCGGGACGGTTGATGGTGATGATCGCGACGCGGCCTTCCTTGGCCAGCAGGATGGTTTCAGGCATGGGAAGTCTCTCCTCCGGATGCAATGGATTCGTATCTACCGGTGCTTCCACACCGGCCGCCGCTTCTCCAGGAACGCGGCGATCCCCTCCTCCATGTCGGCGGTGGGGCAGAGCTCTTCAAGGTAGAGGCGCTCGCTCTCGGTCAGCGCCTCGGAGAAGCCGCGGTCCCTTCCTGCCTGGACCGCCGTCTTCGTCAGCCGGACCACCGCCGC
>JANOCF010000971.1:0-2089 GCA_031412055.1 Holophagales bacterium
GCCCTGGTCGCCGCCTGCCTGCGCTTTGCCCAAGGGCGCAGGGTGATGGCGCCGGTCATCGCCGTGCTCTGGGGACTGCTGCTCCTCGGCGGCGATCCGCTCATGGCGCTCCTCGCAGCCGTGCTCGCGGGCGCGGCGATCCTGCCGTACCTGAGGGACGTCCTGCGACGGCGCGAGCCTTGGGGAGCGCTTGCGCTCCTGGCCGCCTGCTTCGCCGTGGGGACGCTCCTCGCGCTTCCCCAACTCGTGGAGTTCCGGCGCATCCTGCCCATGTCCTTCCGGGGCCACCGCGGATACACCGCCGAAGCGGCCACCGTGGCGAGCTGGGACCCGCGGCAGCTCGCCGAGTGGCTGATCCCGTTCGTCTTCGGCCGGCCCGACCTGATCGGCCAGGGAAGTTTCTGGGGCAGCCGCTTCTTCACCGGCGTGCCTCCGTACTACCTGTCGCTCTACCCGGGACTGCTCTCCCTGGCGCTGATCTCCGCGTCCGGCAGGCCCAGGAGCCGGGCCGCGTGGTGGGGCTGGGGACTGGTCTTCGCCGGAATCTTCCTCTCACTCGGACGCTTCAACCCGATCGCGGAGTGGCTCTTCGGCCTCCCGGGAAGAGGCTCGCTGCGCTACCCGGTCAAGTTCTGGCTGCCGGTGGCCGTGGGCGCGGCGCTCCTCTGCGGGATCGGCTTCCAGCGGCTCTTCTTCGCCGACGAGGGTGAAAGGAAGCGGGCACGGCTCGGCTTCGACCTCGGCCTCCTGGCGCCGACCCTAATCCTGGGTGGGCTCTGGGCCTGGCTGTCATTCAACGCCGGCCCGGCGGAGAGCTGGATGGCGGGCTTCGTCCCCGAGTCCTTGGTAGCCAACGAGCGGCTGCGCTGGGCCGGGCTCTGCTTCCTCTCCGTGGCCGTGGCCGTCGTCCTCAGAATCTTCGCCCGGATCGGCCGGAGACGGCCGGCGCTCGGCGGCGCGCTCCTGCTCGGCTTCCATGCCGTGGTCCAGCTCCTGGTCCTGCGGCCGCTCTACCCCACCGACCCGGTGCTTCCCTATCTCGTGCCGCCGCCCGCCTTGGAGCACGTCCCGCGCGGGGTTCCGGTCGTCAACGCGGACTTCAACTACCTCTTCGGACCTTCGACCCTGAAGCAGGGAAACTATCCGAGCCCGGCAACGCACTGGATGGAGCGGCGAGCCTTCTACGAGCTCTACCCCTTCACCGGCTCCCAATGGGGACGGCGCTACGAGCTGAACTCCTCGGCCGAGGGCCTGGACACCTTCCTCGCCCGCATGGCCGAAGGCGCGGTCAAAGGCTCCAAGGAGGACGACAAGCGCCTCCGCCTCCTGGCCGCCTGGGGAGTCCACCGGCTGCTCATGAACCACCCGCTGGACCCGCCGCAGCCGCAGGCCCGGATCGTGACCACGATCGACAGCTTCGGCCAGACGCTCTACATCTACGAGATCCTGAACCGCTCCCCGCGGGCGTTTCTGGCTCGAACGGTGATCCCGGCGCCGCACCTCAACGCGGCCTACCAGACGATGAGCGGACCGGACTTCGACGCCCGCGTCGAAGCGGTGATTCCCGGCGAGGGTCCTGCCGTGCCGCGGTCCGGCGGCCGGGTCCTGAGGATGAAAGATGGACCGGAGCGCATCGAGCTGGACGTAGAGGCCGGACGCGGAGGAAGCCTCCTGGTCGTCCAGCGCTCCAAGCACCTTTGGGAGGCCGAAATCGACGGCAAGCCCGCCGAGGTCGTGCCCGCCAACCTCTACCGCCTCGGCCTGGAGGTTCCGCCGGGGCGTCACAAGGTCGTCTTCCGGATCGACCGCGGTCCCCTGGTCCGCTCCTTCTGGGGCGTCGCCATCGGTCTCGCTCTCCTCCCGGGACTGGCCTTATGGGGCACCAGACGCCGTCTGAGCTAAGATACCGACCCTTATGCCCGAGGCCACCAAGCCCATCCGGAAGGTTCTGATCGCGAACCGCGGCGAGATCGCGGTGCGGGTGATCCGCGGCTGCCGCGAGATGGGCATCCGCTCCGCCGTCATCTACTCCGAGCCCGACCGCCTCGGTCTCCCCGTGCTCCTGGCCGACGAGGCGTATCCCATCGGC
>JANOCF010000972.1:0-7798 GCA_031412055.1 Holophagales bacterium
CCTCGTCTCGCTCCGACAGGGCCAGGGCGATGCCCAGGATATAGGGCATGCCTCCGCCCTGGCGGGGGTCCCAGACGTTGGAGTAGACCGTCGTCGTCACAGTCTCCTCCTAAGGCTTCACGACCCGCAGACGGAAGTAGATGTTCCGGATCTGGTACCAGTAGAGGAACCGCCTCTCGAACAGGTCCTTGTGCCGGTTCGCGAGCCCCAGCAGGAACCGGTCGAGCCGCTTGGGCCGATACACCCAGATCCAGTCCTCGTACTTCTCGTAGGTCACCTCCAGCAGGTCGAAGCGCGTCCCGGTGTAGGAGAAGCGCTCGTCCGCGAACCCGCGGGTGAAGTACTGGAAGGACCGCGAGAGGAACGCCCGCCGGTGGGTCGGATCGGTCCACAGGTGGTGGCTGGACGCGAACGGCGCCAGGATCACGACCTCCGCGCCCGGCCGGCAGACCCGGTGGACCTCCTCCATCACCCCGACCACGTCTTCGAGGTGCTCCAGGACGTTCACCAGGTACACCTTGCCGAACGCGCCATCCGGCAGCGGCCAGGGTCGCTGGTCCAGGTTCCAGACCAGGTCCACTGCAGGCCCCGGGATCCCGTCGACCCCCAGCGTCGGCGCCAGCGGATACTTCTGGCGGCCGCAGCCCAGGTGGAGCACGTCCGGGAGAGGATCGGGCAGGCTCGTCATCCGCGTGCCTCCGCCATCCGGCCCAGCAGGGCTGAAGCCAGCCGGTGCCCCGCGCTCCCATCCACCGGTCCGCACCAGAGATCGGCCAGCCGGCGCCGGCCCTCGCGGTCGAGATCCGGATCGCGGAGGTAGGCGGCGACGTGCGCCGTCAGCTCCTCGGGTGAGCGGGCCAGCCGCATCGAGCCGGTCTCCACCACGGTCCGGTAGTGGTCGTAGTGGGTGTAGAACTGCTCGGCCAGGGTCTGGAACTCCTTTTCAGTCGAAAGGTCGTACGCGATGTTGATCACCGGCCGGTCGCACACTGCCGCGTCCAGCGTGAGGGTCGAAGCGAGGTTCACGACCACGTCCGCGTGGACGACCGTGCTCACCAGCTCCCGGTTCTCCTCGACCGTGGGGCAGTACCCGCCCAGGCTCCCCTCGCCGCGCTGCCCCGGGATCTGGATCGCCACGTTCATGCCCTGAAACCTGCTGCCCGAGTCGCCGGGGTGCAGGCGCACCAGGAGTTGCGGCCGCCCCTCCAGGCTCTCCAGGTCGCGCGCCAGCCGCTGGACGATGAGCTGCTCGGCAGGAGCCAGGTGCGGCGTGGCCGCGCCGTAGAGCACCACGGGCCGAGCCGGGTCCAGGCCATACCCGGCGTAGTGCTCCTCCCGCGACACCCTCATTGCATTGCATCGGTACCAGTCGAAGTGGGGAACGCCCGGCGCGTCCACCGTCGCCCCCAGCGACTCGGGGTAATAGCGGCGCAGCTCGTCGCGCATGGTGTCCGACCAGACGAAATAGTGATCGTAGGCCGTGTAGTAGGCGGGCTTGGACGTGAGGTTGTCCCACGAGTTCACCCACGCCGCCGTGCGGATGCCCAGATGCTTCGCCACGATCGCGGGCGGAGCCTCCTCGTGGCCGTGAGGTAGGCTCGACACCACCAGGTCCGGCGCGTAGCCGCGGAGGAGCCGCTCGTAGTCCGCCGCGTGCGGATACTCCCGCAGCAGAATCTCCCGCTCGCGGCGCTCCATCTCCGCGAAAGCATTCGGATCGGCGAACAGCCGCGCGTCCAGCTCCAGCAGGTTGTGCGAGAGCACCCGCCCCCAGCGTCCCGCGAGTGTCTTCCGGTACCGCTCCTGCTTGATTCGGCGGGTCATCGTCGAGCTATACCGGTGGAAGTGGTGATTGCGCCGTTCGTAGGCTCTGCCGTACGCGCCGACCGAGGGATCGAACGGGTAGAGTGCCTCGATCGCGGCGATCGCCACGTCGTCCCCCAGCCTCTCCTTCAAGGGCGCGACGAGCCCCGCCGCGCAGAGCAGCACGAGCCGGACCCTCTCCCGGAGATCCGGCAGCACGCCGGTCTGCAGGAACGTGCGCACGCCCCAGCCGCTGCCCAGCAGCAGGAGGAGAGTCGGCAGCGTCGGCGTCATCGGACGGCGAACTCCGCGGCCTCGCCCAACCCGGCGGAGCCGCGAGACCAGGAGGCGTCAAACCGCCGGGCGAAGATCGACGCGGGGCTCACGTACACCCAGGTCGCGAGCACCCGCTCCCGCTCCGTGGCGAGCCCTCCCCGGTGGAAGCCGAACGTGTCGCAGAACACCAGCGTGCCGGCCGGGCCGGTGCAGAGGACCCGGTCCTCGGGAGGAATCCTCTTCTCGAGCTCCCCTTCCGGCGGATAGCTCGCCGTGCCGGGATCGGGATTGCGCCATAGCTTCGCATGGGGACCGGTCCCGTGGCTCCCGCGCGCGTACTCCAGCGGACCCGCGCCCTCGTCCACGTCCGAGAGATAGAGGAAAACCTTCACCAGCTTCCGGTCCTCGGGATCGCGGTGCCAGCGCTGCGAAGCGACCGCCTCCCGCAAGCCCGGCGCGGGGATCGTGTACCAGACGTCGGCGTAGATCAGCTTGGACCAGAGCCCCAGGTACGAGTTCACCGTGTCCAGGACAATGGGAGACAGCCCGATCCGCAGCCAGGGATCTTCAGCAGGGAGAGACGGTTGGCCCTCACGCAGCCGCACGATGTAGTCCTTGCCCCGCTTCTCCGACTTGGAGCGGTAGGACTCGATGCCGCGCAGCACACGCTCGCTGCCCGCGAACTCCTGGCCCTCCGCGGCCGCGTCATCCCAGAGCGAGCGGTCGAGGAGTTCCCGGATGTCCACCCTCGCAAAGCCGTTGCGGCGGATCTCCTCCACGATGCGGGCCTGCGTCTCGCCGAGGTTCGGAGCGCTCGCCCGAAACAGGCGGCGGCTCGCGGGGTTGAGCCAGCCCTGGCCATAGCCCCGGTACTTGATTCCGCGCCAGGCGCGGCGCAGGAAACTCCGCGGGGACATTGCTCTCATGAACGTCTCCTCAGCAGCCACCAGGTGGATTCCACGCGCCGGTTGAGCCAGATCCGCGAGCCCTTCTTCTCCACCAGGTGCGCCGTGAAGCGGCTCTCCAAGTCGTTCAGCTTGCCCAGTACCTTGCCGATCAGCCCGGTGCCGGGCCAGGCCAGACCGGCCGGACCGCTGCCGACGAAGTGGGTCATCAGCTCGCACCGGAACCCTGCCCGCGCAGCCCGGTAGAGCACAAAGTCCACGCTCTCCTCCGTGGAGAAATACCAGCGGTGGGCGTCGCGGTGGCGCTCGGGCGAAAGCCCGTAGTTCTTGTAGGTCGGTGCGCCGCTCCGGTACGCCGGCCAACCCGCCGTCCAACAGTTGGGCAGGCCGATCAGCACCCACTCCCGCGAGACGCGGAACAGCTCGTCGCAGTAGAAGTGCGGGTTGTACAGGTGCTCCAGCACGTCGGTGCAGACCACAAAATCCGCGGACCGGTCGCGCAGGGGCAGCGGCTGGCCGGAGAGCAGATCCACGAGCACGTCCGGGTCTCCGAAGCGGTCGAGCCCGACGTAGCGGCTCACCAGGGAGCGCAGCGCGGCGCGGTCGCAGCCCACGTCCACCACCCGGCCGGTCATGAGCTCGCGGTTGGCCTCGTGGATGTGCTTCTGCCTCTGCTCGCGGCCCGCGATCAGCTTTCCGCTCCGCGTATCCGACCGCATTCCGGGATGGTGCGTCGCGTGATCGAGCAGCTCCCAGTCGATCTCCCTCTCGAATCCGCCCGAGTTGGAGCCCTGTTTGCGGATGCGCTCCACCGAGGCCGGCACGACCGGCATCAGCGCGTCCCTCCCGCTGGAATGCCCTCGACGTGCGAGAGCACCTCGAAGGTGTGCGGCACCAGGAAGGGTCCGCAGTCGGCCGGCATTGCCACGCCCGTGCCGAAGAAGTCGCCGCCCGCCACCGTCAGCTCGGCCGCGTCGGAGATCTCGTCTTCCAACTCGCGCTGGCTCTTGATCCAGGCGCTGACGCGGTAGGTCCCCTGGTTGAGCGGCAGGGACGGGATCGCGATCCGGACCGTGCCCGAGGGTCCGGGCAGTTCGGGGATCGCAAGGCCCGCGGCCTCGTTGAGGCAGACGAACATCGTGTCGCCCAGCAGGTTGGTCCAGGCCAAGCGGATGCGCACGCCCTCGACCGTACCCTCCGACTCGTAGTCCAGCAGAAGCTCGACCTTCGCTCCGGAGGTGAGGTGCACGGCCGGGCGGCCGTCGCAGAACGTCTCCATGCGTGTGAAGCGGACCCTTCCCCGGCCCGGCCGGGAGTCCCGCGAGTCGAGAAGCCCCCGCGATCCGGAGCTCCTCTGGAGGTAGTGCTCGATCGCGTCCCCGGTGGAGCCCTGGAAGGCGAGACGGCCATGGTTGAGCAGCAGCGCCGAGTCGCACAGGCGCTCGACGGCGCTCAGGTTGTGACTGACGAAGATGACGGTGCGCCCCTCCTGCGCGACCTCGCCGATCTTGCCTAGACAGCGCTTCTGGAAGGCGGTGTCGCCCACGGCCAGCACCTCGTCCACGAGCAGGATCTCGGGCTCCAGGTGAGCCGCCACCGCGAACGCCAGGCGCAGGTACATGCCCGAGGAGTAGTGCTTGACCGGCGTGTCCACGAACTGCTCGACCTCCGCGAAGGCCACGATACGGTCGAACTGCCGGGTGATCTCGGCGTTGCGCATGCCCAGGATGGCGCCGTTCAGATAGATGTTCTCCCGGCCACTCAGCTCGCCGTGGAAGCCGGTCCCGACCTCCAGCAGGCTGCCCACGCGGCCGTACAGCGTGGCCCTGCCCTCGGTGGGCTCAGTGATGCGGGCGAGGAGCTTGAGCAGCGTGCTCTTGCCCGCGCCGTTGTGGCCGATCAGCCCCAGCACCTGCCCGCGCCGCAGCTCGAAGGAGACGTCCTTGAGCGCCCAGAAGGTGCCCGGACCCTCCTTGCCGCGTCTCAGCCAGCGCAGCGGCGCCGTCGCCATCCCCGTCAAGGTCTCGCCCAGGGTCCGGTACGCCCCGACCCGCGCGCCAAGACGGTAGCGCTTGGAGAGCCCCTCGACCCGAAGGGAGACGTCGCTCATGCCGGCACCTCTACCGCCAGGTCCAGACCGATCCACTGCCAGACGAAGAAGCTGTTGTCGCCCCGGCCCGCGCAGTACGCCTCCCACTCCCGGCGCACCGCCGCGGAGTCGAGCCAGGAGCCGCCAAAACGGTCGAGCGCGCCTTCGATGCGCTCCGTGGCCCAGGCGCGCAGCGGACCGCGCAGCCACTCCCGCTGCGGCGTCTGCACCGGCCTCTTCGGAGCCTCCACGACCCCTTGCGGAAGCAGCCCTTGCACGAGGCTGGACAGCAGCCACTTGGCGCGGCCGTCACGGATCTTGCGGTCGCGAGGCTGTCTCAGGGCCAGCTCCACCAGCCGGTGATCGAGGAACGGCTCCCGCAACTCGGTCGAAGAGCGCATCGAAACCCGGTCGTTGAAGCGCAGAGCGCGCGGCAGCTTGGTATAGCGAAGGTCGCGGTACTGGAGATTGCGGAGCGTGTCCGGGAACGGAGCGGGAAGGTGCGCGTGCCCGGCCTGCGAGCGCAGGTCCGGAGTCAGGCAGTCCGGCCGGACCGGCCGCTCCCGGGTTCCCTGCACCAGTCCTCCGGCGGCCTGATAGTAGTCATACCCCGCCCACTGCTCGTCCATCCCTTGGCCGTCCAGGAGGACGATCACGCCGGCTTCGCGGGCACGCTCGAACACGCGTGCATAGGCCAGCGTGGGCAGCCCGCCAAAGGGCTCGTCCTCGAACCGCGCTACGGACTCGGCCAGCGCCGGAACTTCCTCCGGAGTGAGCGGACAGATCACCAGCGGATGACAGGTGCGGGCCAGCATCTGCTCGACCCAGGGCAGCTCGTCGTAGGCGGGGTCGCCGGTCACGAACGTGAACGCCTGGATGTCGCTGTCCGCCCCCTGGACCTGCTGGACCAGCGCGAGCAGGGTCGAGGAGTCGAGGCCGCCGCTCAGGTTGATCCCCACCGGAACATCCGACCGGAAGCGCAGGCGCACGCTCTCTTCCAGGAGGGAGCGGTACTCATCCTGGACCTCCCGGTCCGTGCGAGAGTCCAGCTCGGGACCGATCCGTTCTGCCACGTCGTACCAGCGCGTGATCGAGGTCCGGCCGTCCTGCCAGGTGAGGAAGTGTCCGGGGGGCAGCGACCGCACCGACTCCCAGAAGGTACGGTCGGTGTGATCGTAGAGGCCGTGCGCCAGGTAGGAGGCCCACGACGCGGCGTCCGGACGTGCGGGCACGCCGGCCGCGTGCAGGGCCTTGATCTCGCTGGCCACGTACAGCGCGCCGTCCTTCTCGTGGAAGTAGAGCGGCTTGACGCCGAAGCGGTCGCGCACCGCAAAAACCTTGCGATCGCGCGCGTCCCAGATCAGAAACGCGAACATTCCGACCAGCCGGTCCAGGCAGGCCGGACCCCAGCGTATCCAGGCCGCGAGCAGGACCTCGGTGTCCGTGCGAGTGCGGAACTCGTAGCCGGAAGCAAGCTCGGCGCGCAGCTCCAGGTAGTTGTAGATCTCGCCGTTGAAGGAGATCCACCAGCGCCCCGAAGCGTCGGACATGGGCTGGCGGCCGTCGTCCGAGAGATCGATGATGCTCAGTCGAGCATGGCCGAGCGCCGCGCTTGGCTCCACGTGGTAGCCGACGCCGTCCGGACCGCGATGCGACAGCGCTTCCATCATGGCCTTGAGCCGTGCGGCGTCCGTTCCGAAGATGCCCGCGATTCCGCACATTGGTTAGAGAAGCTGCTCCGCCCGGTCCCAGTCGGCCGGCGTGTCCAGGTTCACATTGCGCGCGGGATCGGTCAGGTAGCCGCCGAGCTTCTTGCCATAGAGGCTGTTGCCATTCATGAGCACATCGCGCCGCACCACGTACACGGCCCCGTCGCGATGAAACGCCGGAGGCAGTTCCTGCCGGCGCGGGATCGGCTGATCCTCTCCGGTCGAGAGCCGCAGCAGACCTTCCGCGTCGCGGAAGTAGACCCAGTGCGGGTTGTGCTCGTGCGGGACCGGCAGCACGCTTACGACGGAATCCAGACCCTCTGTCTCCAGAAGCTCGATGCAGCCGTCGATGTCCCCGGCACGACGCAACGGGCTGGTGGGCTGAAGCAGACAGATCGCATCGAAGTGATCGCCCACCCGCTCCAGCTCCGCGACAACATACTGGAGGACCGGCAGCGTCGGCGTGTCGTCCTGAGCCAGCTCCGCCGGTCGCAGGAAGGGCACTTCCAGACCGCAGCTCCGCCCCACCTCCGCAATCTCCTCGTCGTCCGTCGACAACACGACGCGGGAGAGACGATGCGCGGCCAGCGCGGATTCCGCGGTGTGAGCCAGGAGCGGCCGGCCGCTCAGCAGACGAACGTTCTTGCGCGGGATGCCCTTCGAGCCGCCGCGGGCTGGAACGATACCCAGAACCCTCATACCAGGGGGAACCCCGCCTGCCTGTGATCGATATCTGACAGGTACTCGGCCATCATGCCATTGTCGAAGTTCGCCCACATGTCGAGCACCGCGCCTGCGTGGAAGTCCCGGTTGCGGAAGACCTGCCCCTGCGAAAGATCCTGGGGAATTAGACGATTCTGGAGCGCACCGGGCAGAGCCTCCAAGCCCTTCATCAAGGCCTTGGTGCCCAGCTCGTGGCAGCGGTCCGACGCCTCCGCATCCGGCCGCACCTGCGCCAGGATCGGACCCGTCGCATCCGTGAGCGTACCGCCGAACCGGCCCGGTCCAGCCGGACG
>JANOCF010000973.1:0-5355 GCA_031412055.1 Holophagales bacterium
TGCGCCGACCTGGGCCTCGACAGCCTGCACTTCAACCGGGTCCTGTTCCGGGCGCGCCAGCGCTTCAAGGATCTGTTGGAAGGAGCCCGATGAGATTCCGGCGCGTGCCGTGGCAGGATAGGGGAAGGACGGGGTGATGGATCATTCCTACATTGATGAGAACCAGGTTGCCGAGCTCTACCTGATGGGCAAGCTGCCTCCCGAGGAGGCGGCGCGCTTCGAGGAGCACTCGATGTCCTGCGCGGAGTGTCTCGACCGGCTGGAGACGGCGGAGACGCTCCGGCTCGGCCTGCGGACCGTGGCGGCCCGGGAGGTCGCGGCCGAAGCCGTGAAGCTGGGCCTTCTGGCACGGCTGGTCCGCTTCCGCATGGCACCCCTTGCGCTCACGGGCCTCCTCGTGGCCGCCGTCCTCCCGGCCGGCCTCCTCTGGCGCCGAGCCGATCATCTGGAAAGCGAGCTGGCGCGGACCCGGGAGGAGCTGGCGCGGCCCATGCCGCCGATGCCGTCGATGCTGCCGCCCGCCGCCGATCCGGAGGTGGGCACGTTGCGCAGCCAGCTCGCCGAGCAGCGCCGCCAGGCCGAAGCCGCCCGGCAGGAGCGGGAGCGCCTGGCTGCGGAGCTGGAGGCGGCCCGCAGTCCGCGGATCAACGTCCCCGTCGTCCCGCTCTCCCCCGAGCGCTCGGCTCCGGGCTCCGAGCCTACGACCCGGATCTCCCTCTCCACGTCCGAGTGGGTCGTCCTCTCCCTGGAGCTGGCGGCCGCGGAGCATCCAAGCTACCGGGCCGTCCTCACCGGCCCCGCCGGGCGAACCGTGTGGCAGTCCGCCGGCCTCCGCGCCGACTCCATGGACACCCTCACGATCGCCCTGCACGCCTCCCAGCTCCAGCCCGGCGACTTCATCGTCCGGGTCGAGGGGCTCTCCGATCGAGACGAGCCCGCGCCCGTCGCCAGCTTCTCCTTCCGAATCGTTCGCTGACGGTGAGATAGCCGGCTCTCTCGCGGCAGAGAGAGAGCAGGACCGGCCGGTCTTCAGCACGAACCTGAACCGAAACTCGAACCTGAACGAGAGGAGACCGACATGTCTTTCAAGAACCTGGCCGCGCTCGCCGCTTTCACACTGGTCCTGCCCGTTGCCCTGCACGCCGAGTCCGCCCTGCAGTACGGAGTGCCGTACCACATCCAGGATGGTGTTTCCTCCTGGAAGGGCGGCTACCTGGACACCCGCGGCGCGGGCTGCGAGGGAAACCGGCTGTGTGTATCGACCGCGAGCACCAGCACGAGAGATGGTAAAAGTGGAACCTGGATCATCAGATCAAAGACGGGCAAGACGGAGGGAGCGGTCCTGTGCAATGACGACGTGTACCTGGAGAACCAGTACAACGATGGCGGTTACCTGGATACCCGTGGCAGCGGGTGTCAAGACAATGCGTACTGCGTATCGACGGCAATCGGGACCGACCGTGACGCTGGGAGCGGCACCTGGAGGCTGATTCCGGATTCCTGTCCCTCCGGCACCATCCCCACGAATGAGCCGGTTCATCTGCTCAACGGGTACAGAGGGTTCAACGGTGGGTTCCTGGATGTAAGGGGCTCCGGCTGCGAGGGAAACCTGTTTTGCGTGTCGACCACCTCCCCCTGGAACAGGGACAACGGAAGCACGGTCTGGCGGTTCGTCCCGTAGAACGAACTGCGGCGGTCTCCCTCCTGGGGCCTCCTGTGGCACAATGAGCCGAACGCCTCAGGAGGGAAGCCGCGATGGGTTTATCCCTCGGGGCTGTCTTTCTCTCTCTGCTGGCGGCGATGCTGGAGCCTGCGGCTCCCCTCGCCCCAGGAGCCACGATCGAGCGCGATCTTGCCGGCGGGAAGAGAGACAGCTTCATCCTCGAAGTAGCGGACCGGCCCCTCCTCCTTACGGTCGAGCAGCGGGGGATCAACGTCGCTCTCGATGCCAAGCCCCCCGGCGGCCACAGCGCCGGCGCCTCGAACCAGGCCGGCGAGCGCGAGGCCCTGGAATCCCTGCTCCTGCCGTCCTCCGCTCCAGGACCCTGGCACATCGACGTCATCGCTCTTGAAACCGGAGTCCCGCCGGGCCGCTACCGGCTCCGGGTGGAGGAGTTGCCGGAAGGGTCGCCGGACGAGCGGAGACGTGTCCGGGCGGAGTCGCTCCTGAGCGACATGGGCCGCCTCCGGAAGCTCGGGGACGGCGACTCCAAGCGGCGGCTTCTCGTCCTGGGACAGGAAGCGTCGTCCGGCTGGCAGGCGCTCGGGCTGACCCGCGAGGAGGCGCGGACCCTCTACATGATGGCCGAGGCGCATCGCGCCCTCGGGGAGGCCCGGCAGGCGCTGCCGCTCTATGAGAAGACACTGGCGCTCGAGTCCGCGGCGGGAGACGCCGCGGGGCATGCCGCCAGCAGTCATACCCTGACCGCCATGGGGCTCGCCCGCTGGTCGCTCGGCGAGCATGAGGAGGCCCTGGTCCTGCTCGACCGGGCGCTGGAGATCCAGCGGCGCCTGGGAGCCGCCTACGACGAGGCGGTCACGCTCTGCAACATCTGCCTGGTCCGCCACTCCCGGGGAGAGTGGCGGGAGTCGATCCCCTGCTACGAACAGGCTCTGCGCCTTCTGCAGGCGGTCCAGGCGCCGGACTCCGAGGCGTTCACGCGGGTCAACCTGGCCGGAGTCTACGATCTGCTGGGAGAGCCTCTGCGCGCCCGGGACGAGTACAAAGAGGCGCTCGTCCGCATGCGCTCGCTGGGAGACCGCCGTGGAGAGCTCCAGGTGATCAACAACCTCGCGGTGGTCCTCGCCGGGATGGGCGAGACGAGCGAGGCCATCCTCTTGTATGAGCAGGCGCTGGACCTCTCCCGCGGCCTCGGCGAGCAGGGATGGGAAGGGCGGGCTCTCTACAACCGCGGTTCCGTCTACCTCGGGCTGGGAGAGCCGGCGCGAGCCGCCGCCGACTTCGAAGAGTCCCTGTCCCTGCGGCGGAAGGTGGGAGACCGGCGAGGAGAGACCCTTACCCTCAACGCGCTGGGCCTGCACGGGCAGGCCCTGGCCCTGGCAAGGGAGGCTGGGGACCGCAACCTGGAGGCGGCCTCGCTCGTGGCGCAAGGAGACCCCGCGTCCCTCGATCAGGCCGCCGAGCTGTACCGTGTCCTGGGCAGCCGGCGGGGATTGGCCGGTGCCCTCAGCCGCAAGGGAAAAGCCAGCCTGCTCTCCGGGCGGCCGGAGGAGGCCCTCCCGTTCCTGCGGGAGGCCCTGACGTTGCGCAGGGAGATCGAGGACCGGGCGGGCCAAGCCGAAACGCTGGTCCTGATGAGCCAGGCCGAGCGCCGGCTCGGTCGTGCGGGCGCTGCCCTCGATCCCGTCGAGGAGGCGGTGGAGCTCATCGAGTCGTTGCGCGCGGACGTGATCGTCCCGGACCTGCGCTCTACCTTCCTCGCCTCCCGTCAGCAGGCTTTCGAGCTGGCGGTCGACCTCCGGATGGAGCTGCACCGCGGCGCGCCGGAGGCCGGGCACGCGGCCGCGGCCCTGGCCCTGAGCGAGCGCGCCCGCGCCCGCACCCTGCTCGACCTGCTCGGCGAAGCCCGGGCCGACGTGCGCCAGGGGATCGATCCGCAGCTTCGGGAGGAGGAGCGGACCGTGGCCGCGCGGTTGGCGGCCAAGGCCCGCCGGCGGATCGAGCTGCTCGGCGGCCCGCCCGGCCCGCCCGCCACGCTCGCCACGCTCGCCACGCTCGGAGATGCCGCCCGGAAGGAGAGCTCCGCCCGCGAGTTGCGGGAGACGCTCGCCGAGTCCGACCGGCTGGAGGCCGCGATCCGGCAGCGAAATCCGCGCTATGCCGCCCTCCTGCACCCGGAGCCCCTGAGCGCCGCCGCGATCCAGGAGCTGCTCGATCCGGAGACCCTGCTTCTGGAGTACGCCCTGGGGGCGGAGCGGAGCTTTCTCTGGGCCGTGTCTCCAGCCAAGGTCGAGAGCTTCGAGCTTCCCGGCCGGGCGGAGGTCGAAGCCCTGGCGCGGCAGGTCTACGAAGGGCTGCGCGCGCTGGACGCGGGAGATCCGGGCGCTCAGGCCGGGGAGGCCACCTCGCGCCAGAGGCTCAGCCGGATCCTCCTCGGTCCCGTGGCGGATCGGCTGGCGGACCGGCGGCTGATCGTGGTGGCGGATGGAGCCTTGCTGTACATCCCCTTCGCCGCGCTGCCGGTGCCGGACGATCCCGGGGCGGCTCTTCTCGTGGAGCGTCACGAGATCGTGGTCCTGCCTTCGGCCTCGGTGCTGGCGCTCCGCAGGCAGGAGCCGCCGGCCGGCGAGATGAGCATCGCGATCCTGGCCGACCCGGTGTTCGACGACCGCGATCCCCGGGTGCGGCGAGCCTCCACGGAAGGCGCCGTCGCCGCCACGGGGGGGCCGATCCCTGCCCGGAGCGGGCTCTCCCTGAGCCGCCTGGCAGGCTCCGGGCTGGAGGCCAAGGCCATCGAGGACTTGCTGCCCCCGGGGCGCGCCTGGGTGGCGCTCGGATTCCAGGCCAGCCGCGCCACGGCCTTTGGGGGCGAGCTGGCACGCCACCGGATCGTCCACTTCGCCACGCACGGGGTGATCGACGCCGAGACTCCGGAGCTCTCCGGACTCGTCCTGTCCCTGGTGGACGAGGCTGGAAGGCCGCAGGAAGGCTTTCTCGGGCTGAGCGACATCTACAACCTCGACCTGCGCTCCGACCTGGTGGTGCTGTCCGGCTGCGAGACGGCGCTGGGCCGGGAGATGCGGGGCGAGGGGCTGGTCGGGCTCACCCGCGGGTTCCTCTACGCCGGGGCCGCGCGCGTGCTGGCGAGCCTCTGGCAGGTCCAGGACCGGCCCTCCAAGGAGCTGATGGAGCGGTTCTACCGCGCCCTCCTCCTGGACCGGCTGCCGCCCGCCGCGGCCCTGCGCTCGGCTCAGCTCTCCCTGCTGCGGGAGCGGCGCTGGCGGGACCCGTTCTACTGGGGAGCCTTCGTGCTCCAGGGCGACTGGCGATGAGCCGGGTGAGACTTTCGGCTTCCTGAGCGCAGCATGATCCTGGAGCGTGGCGCGTGTGCCACGCGCCCATGAGAAAGGACACGGACATGGCTACGGCCGAGTACTACTGCCGGACCTGGATTTTCTTCGAGGCGTGCGGGTCTACGACGGCCACGCAGGCCTACCCGCTCGGCAACACCGTGACGATCGGAAAGCAGATCGGCGGAAAGTTCATGCTGGCCTGGGCCGATCTCCAGGGCGTTCTCCACGTGCTCGGCGACCTCACCCTGGACTCGAAGGGATGCCTGGTCGGGCCCCCGTCAGGGACCATGGATCTGTGCACAGGCTCGCTGTATGCGATCA
>JANOCF010000974.1:0-4878 GCA_031412055.1 Holophagales bacterium
GATCCCCGGAGCCGGAAGTTCCAGCCAGGGCGCTGCGACTGGCACGGATCTCGCTCGAAAAAATCAATACAGACAAGCTTTTGTGTGTAGTAGTGGGACTATCTCAATGATAGTGGTACTACCTTTGCACTGGCGCCTCGGCCAGAGCGGCCTCCCCGCAACCGGCCGCTTCCCGCGCAACGCGGGACCCATCGTCTGGTTCTCTATAGGAGGTTTCCAATGAAAAGGCTTCTGTCGGCAGCGCTGGCCGTGCTGAGCGGCCTCGCTTTGCCGGCGACTTCGCCCGCGACCGTCGTCCCGCAACCGGACCCGCTGCACTCGCTCGTAGTCGCTCCCGCCGGATTCGTCGCCACCCCCGCTCCCCGGGAGCTCTCGCTGATCCAGAGCGAGCTGAGCCAGGCCACCCTGGCCGACATCGCAGCGTTCCGGTCCACCGCCGGTCCCGATTGGAATGTCTGGATCGACCGCCGCTCCGGCGCCGTCGCCCTGGTCGAGGGTCAGGGTCTGCCGTGGATCCCTGCCTCGGGTACGGCGCCCGCGAGCGCCGCCAGCCTTGAAGCCCAGGCGCGGGCGCTCGTGACCGCTCATCCGAACCTGTTCCAGGTGCCGGCCTCCCAGCTCGTCCTGGATGCCCGGAACACCCGCCGCTTCGGCGATCGCGGCCAGTTCTGGAACGTGGCCTTCCGGCAGGAGATCGCCGGCGTCCGGGTCGAGGGGGCCCAGGTGGTCTTCCGCGTCTCCCACGGGAATCTGGTGCAGTTCGGCGTCAACCGCGCCATCCCGGCGTCGGCGGGCGTGGAAGGGATTGTGCCGCTGCTGAGCGCGGCCCAGGCCAAGGCCAACCTTGGCCAGTTCCTGGGCGGCCTGCTTGCGAGCGACACCTTCCTGCAGGACGGGGTCCTCTCCTGGATTCAGCGGGGCACCGCCGACGAGGTGGGCTACACCGGTCCGATCGGCGGCGGCTGGCAGCCGGCCCTGGTCTACCGCTTTCTCTTTACCCGCGCCGGCTCCCTCGGCACCTGGCTCTCCCTGGTGGACGCGCGCAACGGCCAGGTGCTGCGGCTCGTCGACTCCAACGACTATGCCGCCGTGCTCAAGGGCTCGGTGCTGACCGAAGGCAACTGTGCTGATCCCAGCAACTGTGTGCCCGGCACGGCCGCGGAGCTGCCCGTGAGCATGCCCGATGCCAAGATGACCTTTGCCGGCGGGACCTGCACGGGCGCTGGGTGCTACACCAACTCGGCCGGCGCCTTCTCCTACCCGGCGGGCGCGCTGTCGGCGACCACCACGCTGGAGGGCAAGCGCTTCAACGTCGTGGATGTCTGCGGCCCGATCGCGGCGACCGGCACCGCCCCGGGCGACGTGGACCTGGGCACATCGGACCCGCTGGCCAGCCTGAACACCGACTGCTTCCCGGCCAACCGGCAGTCCGCGCCGGCCAGCGGCCCGATCTTCGCCGGCACGGGCGACACCCACTCCGCCCGGACCATGTACTACCACCTCAACCTGATCAACCAGAAGTCGCGCTTCTACCTGCCGCACAACGAGTGGCTGAAGGGCGTCGACGGCACCGCCGCCGTGCCCACGGTCGCCACCAACGTGCCGCCGGCCTGCAACGCGTTCTGGGCGGGCGGGCAGAACCTGTTCGTCTTCATGCGCGTCACGCCCGGCCTGAACTGCAACAACACGGGCGAGCTCCCGGACGTCGGCCTGCACGAGTTCGGGCACGGGCTCGACCAGAATGACGGCACCGGCACCGCGCCCGAGTCCGCCACGGGCGAGGCCATGGGCGACACCTTCGCGCTCCTCCAGGGCCAGCAGGCCTGCCTCGGCGCCGGCCTGCGCCTGCCGGACCCCACCAACCCCACCAACCCCTGGGCCACCACCGCGGGCTACGGCGACGCCACGACCGGCAGCGCCTCGCGGCTCTGCACCGGTGTCCGTGACCTCGACTACACGAAGTTCTGCAGCCGCGGCGCCACGTCGATCCCCGACTGCATCGCCGCCCGCGACCCCGACGCGCCCAACGGCTCCCGCTCGGGCGTCAACCCGCCCTTGAACCCGGCCGACGCCGGCACCCCGGCGCGCTGGAACCACATGATCGACACCGCCCCGGTGGGCGTGGCCGACGGCCTGTCGGACTTCTACAGCTGCGGCGGCCCGGAGACCACCGGCTGCGCCGGGCCTCTCAACCACGGCTGCCACTGCGAGTCGTCCATCCCGGCGCAGGCCAACTGGGACCTCGCCAAGCAGCTCATCTCGTCCGAGTTCGGCGGCGATGTCTACGCCGACCCGCCGGGACCGGCCGAGGTCTCCGGCTGGCAGTACATGGACCGTCTCTGGTACCTGACCCGCGACCTCGCGGTGTCCGGCTACTCGGTGACCGGCCCCTTCCCTGAGGGCACGACCAACGGCTGCACCGCAACCGACTGGTTCTCGACCTACCGCTTCATCGACGACGACAACGGCAACCTGGCGGACGGTACGCCGCACGGCGACATCCTTTTCTCCGCCTTCGACCTGCACGGCATCGCGTGCGGCACGGTCTCCGAGCCCTCCAACCAGGGCGCGGGCTGCCCCGCTCCGATCGCCGCGTCCACCACGAGCACCTGCGGCGGCAACGCCCCGGTCCAGCTCACCTGGACGCCTTCCTCGGGAGCCACCGAGTACCGCGTTCTGCGCAACACCCTGGGCTGCGGCTTCGGCTTCACCCCGGTCGCCACGGTCGGCTCGCGCACGTTCTTCGAGGACACCGAGGTCGCCCCGGGCGTGACCTACTACTACAGCATTCAGCCCGTCGGCCAGAACCCCTCGTGCTACGGGCAGGCCTCCAACTGCGTGATGGTGACCCCGGCGGCCTGCGGCGCCTCGCCTGTACCGCCTCCGTCGTCGGTCAACCTCGCCAACGCCGGTCCCAACTCGATCCAGGTCTCCTGGACCGCCGCGCCCGGCGCGGGCTCCTACAAGATCCTCCGCAAGGCCGGCAGCTGCTCGTCCACCTCCCCCGAGGCGGCCGTGGGCACCGCGACGGGCACGTCCTTTGTCGACGGCGACGGCATTGTCGGCGGCCAGACCTACTCCTACCGCGTGGCCTCGGCGGCCGGGAGCTGCGCCTCCTGCACCGGCGCCGCCTCCGCCTGCCAGTCCATCACGGCCACGGGTGCCTGCAATGCCCCGCCGGTCTTCGCCGGGGTCAAGAAGGTCGCCAGCGCCACGGACGGCGATTGCCGTCTCAACGTGAGCTGGGACGCAGCCACTCCCGCCTGCGGCGGAGCGACGGTCTCCTACAACGTCTACCGCAGCACCGACCCCAACTTCACCCCCTCCGCGGGCAGCCTCGTCGCCAGCGGCCTCACCGGCACTAGCTACGCCGACGAGACCGTGCAGAGCGGGACGCGCTACACCTACATCGTCCGGGCGACGGACTCCAACGGCAACACCGAGGGCAACTCGGTGCGGCGCACGGAGGCTCCGGCCGGACAGCTCACCGCCGGCACCTTCCAGGACAACGCGGGCGACACCGGGATCGTCAAGTTCCGGGGCTGGCCGATCCGCGGGTCCGGCCCGAACAACGCCACCAAGCACTACGCCACCTCCGCCGTGGGCAACTACCCGACCGGCGCCTGCATGGGCCTGGAGAGCGACACCATCCGGCTGGGATCGAACCCGGCCCTCAGCTTCCGCTCGCGCTATGACATGGAGCCGGGCTGGGATGGCGGCTACGTCGAGGTGGCCACCGAGGCCAGCGGCTTCACCAACTGGACCAAGCTGGGCACCGTCAACTATCCGGCCGTGATGGCCGGACCCGCGGGCGAGCCTGCCTGCGGCGGCCCCGGCTTCGCGGACGGCCAGCCCGTGTTCACGGGCACGTCGCTCCTCGACCAATGGTCCAGCCACTCCGGCTCGCTGTCGGCCTACGCGGGCCAGGCGGTGCGCATCCGCTTCCTCTTCAGCTCCGACGGCGCCACCGAGCAGGGCGGCTGGTTCCTGGACGACATCCAGGTGACCAACGCGCTGCTGGCGGGCCCCTGCAGCTCCTGTCTCGCGGTGGACGACTCCGATCCTGCCGTGGAGCACTACGCCTTCTTCTACAAAGCGGACCCGAACGCTTCCAAGGGCGGGTACCACATCCGCACGGGGAGGAAGACGGTCGATCCGCAGCCCTCGGTGAGGCTGGTCTTCGAGGGCGACGGCATCACCTACCACTACGCTACCTCGAGGAGGGGCGGCGAGGCGGACATCTTCATCGACGGCCAGCTCCGGGAGACGCTCTCCTATCTTGGAACGACCACCCCGGTGACGTTCGGCCCGTCGAGGACCTACTCGAACCTCGGACCCGGCCAGCACGAGATCAAGATCGTGCTCAAGTCCGAAGCGGTCTACGTGGACGGCTTCACGCTCTCCCAGTGCGCCGCAGGCAGCGTCGACTCGGCGGCCGTGGAGTACCGCACGGAGACCAGCACCAGCGAGGGCAACCTGAGCCTGGGGCCTGTGCTCCCGCGTCAGGTGGTGGTGAAGCCGGGCGACGAGCTCGTCTCGATCCACGTGGAAGGCGGCAGCCAGCCGCTGTCCCTGCGTCTGCTCGATCCCCTGGGCAAGGTCGTCGCTTCCGGCGGTGCTCTCCTCAAGGGATTCACCGATAGTGGACTCGACGCGTCCGTGTCGAAGCCGGGTACCTATACCGTCGAGGTGCTGAGGCCACTGGGTGTCACCAGCGGCAAGGTGGACCTCAGCATCACGAGAACGGTGAAGGTCCCCTAGCGCGACCGGATCCTCCTAAAGGCCGCCGGGTTCTGCCGCCCGGCGGCCTCTTTTTATGGCCCTCCCGTTCCTTGGGCGACTTCGCCGCCTCGGCCCTCACCCCCGGCCCCTCTCCCA
>JANOCF010000975.1:0-1600 GCA_031412055.1 Holophagales bacterium
CGCGCGGCCATGGGCGAGCACCTGTTCCTGGGGCTGTCCCGGCCGGTGCCCGCGGCCTCCCGGGTGTCCGCGGCGGTGTTCGACGCCGGTCCGGGACAGCTCGGCTCGCCGCGCATCGCCCAGCTCGCGGCGCTGATCGTCCTGGCGCGCCGCGCCGAGGCCGCGGGCGCGCGCTTCGCCTGGGGGATCCTGCAGGAGCCGGACGCGCCGCTGTTCCAGGAGGTCACGGAGGCGAGCGTGGTGCGCCTGCTCCAGGCCCGCACCCCGCACGAGGCCACCGATGCCCAGATCGCGGCCTGGCACACCCGCCTCCAGGGCTGGCGCGAGGCGGACGACCTCTGGTTCGTGGGGCCGCCCCGGCTGGCGTCGGTGCCCGGCACTCGCGGAGCCTCTCTCCTCCAGATCTGGGACGTGCTCGACCCCGAGGCGCGGCGGGTCGGCGTGAAGGTGCGCCGGTCCACGTCGACCGGGATGTCGTCCTCGCCCTCGGCCGTCACCCTGGAACTGCCGGACCACGCCGCCTGCGCCCGGCTGCTGCGCGACCCGTTCGCGGTGGCCGCGGCCACCCCGGACCGGCTGGCCGCCCCCCTGGTCCCGGCCTCGGATCTCCTCTTCGCCGCCAACGGCTCCAAGCTCTTCGCCCGCGCCGCGGGCGGCGGCGTGGTGGCGTTCCCGGTGCCCAACTCGTCCCGCGCTCCGGTGGGAGCGCCGCGCCTGTACAACCCCTGGCCGGGGCAGGCCGCAGCCGCGGTGGGGCTGGCGCAGGGCCAGGTCATCCTCGCCTCGGCCCTGCCGGACGGCGGCGTCGCCCTTTCCTACGCCAGCAAGAAGCGCGGCGGCGGTGCTCCGGGCGTCCCCTGCGAGCCGGGTGACGTCCCTTTCCATGGCGGCGGCGCCGGAGCCCCGCTCCAGCCTCTCTTCCACATCGGCCTCGACACGTACCTGCTCGACGCCGAGGGGACGCTCTTCCGGCTCTTCGACGGCGACCTGCTGCGGCTTGCCTCGCGGGTCTCGGCCGCGGCCTTCGTGGCCGGGCATCTCTCGTTCGTCGAGGGCGCGCACGAGGGCTGCCCCGCCCGCATCACTTCGGTCTCTGCCGGCGGCGGCGGCAGCGCCGGCGGGGCTCCGCGCACGGTGCGCAACCTGGAGGACGCCCGCGAAGGAGCCCCCGCGTTCTTCGGCTACGGCGGCCGGCTCGCCCATCCCGAGCACGGCCTGACCGCCGTGGAGCAGAACGGCGGCGCCTGGGAGATCTACAGCCGCGACGGCCGCACGTTCCTGATCCCGTTCGAAGGCATGCGCGCCGTGGGCGTGGCGCGCGACCGGGAGCGGGGCCAGGCCGGCCTGCTGCTCCTGGAGGAGGGCGGCCGGACGCTCCTGCTCGCGGGTCTCGACTGGACGCGCCGCCTGCCCGCGGCCTCCGCGGAGATCCGGTACGTCACGGCCTGCCCGGGAGCCCCCTGGGTCGCCTGGTCGACAATCTATGGCGAGGTGACGGTCTACTCGCTGGACCACGACGCGGTCCTCCTCCGCCGGGTTCCGGAGAGCGAGCCGTGAGGGTACCGGGGGACGGAAGATACCTGCCGCGGACGCTGGTCCA
>JANOCF010000976.1:0-1530 GCA_031412055.1 Holophagales bacterium
TAGTGGGCCCCGCGCCGGGTTTACTTGTTTTTTTGTTTTCTTGTCTTCTCGGGGCGGGCGGGGATTCTTCGCCGCCGCCCCCGCCGCCCGGCAAGACCAAGGGCCAGACCAGGGCCAGACTAGGGGGTGCTAGCCTCGAAGATGCCGCCCCGGCCCGGGAGCACGAAGAACCGGTTCGGGGTCACCGGGTCCGCGATCACCCTCTGGAGGTTGATGATGCCGATGCGGGCGAGGCCCGTGTTGAACGCGGCCCAGGTGCGGCCGCCGTCCAGGCTGCGCAGGACTCCGTGGGCCTGGGTGCCGGCCACGAGGGCGTTGCTCGACATGGCGAGGTCCCGCACGTCCGCGAACGGGAGAGTGCCCACCCGCGTCCACTTCAAGCCGCGGTCGCGGCTCTGGAGCACCTCGCTACCGCGCACTGCGTAGAGGGTCGCCGGACGGTCGGGGTTCAGCGCCAGGACCTTCGAGCCTACGAGAAGGCGGCGCCAGGAGACGCCGCCGTCCCGGGTGCGGAGAATCACATAGCGATCTATTGCGGGGCCGCCCGTGCGTTGCTCCCGGGTCAGGGCGTAGACGGTCCGGTGGTCCGCCGGGTCCTCGACGAAACGCAGGAGCTGGCGGGTGATGTCGTCCTCGGTGGAGCTCGAGCTCCCCGGGTCGACAAGCTTGGGCAGGACCACCTTCCAGGTCGCGCCCCGGTTCGCGCTGCGGAAGCCGCCCTCGTCTCCGCCGGCCAGAATCACGCCCCGGTTCGCCACCACGGCGGAGAGAGTCCGGGAGCGCTGCGCGCCGAGCGGCAGCGCCTCCCAGCGGGCTCCACCGCCCTCGATCCGGTAGATCCCCTGGCCCGCGGCGTAGACGACCTCGGGCTCTGTCGGGTCGAAGGCCAGGTCGGACAGCCGGGGATCGGTGGTGCGGTCCGACGGGAAGGGAGTCCAGGTGCGGCCGTCGTTCAGGCTGCGGAAGCAGGTCGCCCGGCAGACGTACCAGATCCCGGGGTGCTCCGGGTCGCGCTCCAGAAGGGCGACGGAGGGGAAGCCCAGACCGCGAGGAGGAGAGCTCCAGGTGAGGCCGCCGTCGCGCGACACGAGGAGCCCGCGAAAGCGGAATCCCGCGTAGACCGTACCGGGACGGTCGGGGTCGGCCACCACGGAGTAGGCGCGTCCGTCCACCGTGGTCGTCCAGGTCGCCCCGCCGTCCGTGCTGATAGAGATGCCGCGCGGATGGGCCGCGTACACCCTGGACGGCGAGCCCGCATCCACGGCAAGCGCGGTGACCTTTTCGAGGTAGGACCTGGTCTCCCAGGTCGCGCCGCCATCGGTGCTGGAGAGGATGTTGTACCTGGCTGCCGTGTAGATCCTCGACGGGGACGTGGGCGAGACGGCCACGACGGCGAATTCAGGGAAGTTCACCGTTTCGTCGTACACCAAGGAGAAAGTATCGCCTCCGTCGGTGCTACGCCAGAGGCTGCTGTACCCGCTCACGAAGACCGTCTCGGGGTCGGCTCGGGAGAAGGAGATGTCGGTGGCG
>JANOCF010000977.1:0-5669 GCA_031412055.1 Holophagales bacterium
CGGCTGCGCCCCGGTGTCGAGATCGAGGAGCTGTGCGCCGGGGACGCCGAAGATTCCGGGGACGAAGCGGTCTGCCTGGACACCGTGGCCGCCGGGCTGAAGCAGGGCGAGCACCTGGTTGTGATCGCCGACCTGGCCAACCTGGACGACCCCGCTCTCGCCAAAGCCGTGCCCGAGCTCAACCGGCTCGCCGGCCAGGGTGGAGGCGTGTGGATGCTCAGCGCCTCCCCTGCCGAGCAGCACCAAGCCTTTTTCTGGCGCTGGGGACCCGCTTTCGAGGTCGTCGAGACTCCGGCGCCGCTGCTGCGCCCCCTCTACCGCCGCCTGCCGCGCTCGTTCCGGGTCCGGGACGGGCGGGTGACCGAAACCTTCGCTGGGCTGCCGCCCTCGAGCTGATCCTTCCAACCCAAGAGGTTTTCAGATGACGAACAGAAGAGTCTTCCCCGGGATGCTCCTCCTCGCCGTGTTGCTGACGACGGGCCTTCTCGGTCCAGTCGCGGCCCAGGGCATCGACAGCGTCTTCAAGGACTTCAAGCGGACGGGCAAGTACCTCCTGGCGGTCAACGGCAAGCCGGTCCCGAGCGCCGAGATCTATCTGAACGAGACCATCCCGGCCTACATGGTCATCACGCCGTCCCTCCCCTCGCCGGTGCTGCTGACTCCGGGCAGCAACATGGCCGTCGAGGCCGTGCCCATGGCCAAGATCGTCCGGCAGCCGGACGGCACCGTAGCCCTGACGGCCGACGCCGATCCCAAGCCGCAGGGGCAGTTCAAGGTCGAGGGCGAGAAGGTGGTCTTCGCGTCCGGAGGCCGCAACGCCAGCCTGGCGCCCAACCCGCCGCTGCTGGGAATCAGGAACGCTCCGGCGCTCAAGAATCACAGCCCCGAGTACACGGTGGCCGCGCGCAAGTACAAGCCCAACGGCCCGGCCCTGGCGGCCCTGAAGAAGCAGGCCACACCGGTCAAGGTGCGGGTCTTCTTCGGCTCCTGGTGCCCCCACTGCCAGGAGCACCTCCCCTTTCTGATGAGGGTTCAGGACGAGTTGGGCGCCAACTCCAAGATCCAGTTCGAGTACTACGGCCTGCCGCCGCGGTTCACCAACGATCCCGAAGCCAAGAGATACAACGTAGACGGAGTGCCACTGGGGATCGTCTTCGTGAACGGCAAGGAGATGGGACGCATCAGCGGCGGCAACTGGTCGGCTCCTGAGACCGCGCTGAGCAACATCCTGACCCGTAAGGCGACCGCCGGCAAGTAGCCTCGCGAGCCTCGGCCGGGCTCTGTAGGGGCGCAGCATGCTGCGCCCCTCTTCGTTTCAGCACTAGTGGACCTGGACGTCCGCCTTGGTGGCCTGGCCCCGCAGCAGCCCGAGGACCTGGCCCTCCAGGGCGCGCAGCCCGCCGCTGGTGTCCTCCTCTGGGGAGTCCTCGACCGCCCCTTCCAGCGCCTCCTCCAGCTTCCCGGCGACGAAGGTCTCCAGGATCACCGGATGGATGTAGTACTTGCGGCAGATTGCCGGCCGGTTTCCAAGCTCCCCGGCCACCTGCTTGACCGTCGAGACCACCACCTTGTTGGCCTCCTTCTCCGACTCGCACATCCCCGCCTGGAGCAGAGCTGACAGAGCGAGCACCGTGCCGCCCCAGGTGCGGAAGTCCTTGGCGGTGAAGTCCTCGCCAGTCGTCTCCTTGAGGTAGGCGTTGACATCCTCGGAGGTGATCTTCTGGCGCTCCTTGTTCCCGTCGAGATACTGGAACAGCGTCTGGCCGGGAAGGTCGCGGCACTGCTGGACGATGCGCGCTACCCGCCGGTCCTTGATCTCCACCGAGTGATCCTGGCCGCTCTTGCCCCGGAACTCGAAGCGCAGCGTGCTGCCGTCGACGTCCACGTGCCCGTCGCGCAGCGTGGTCAGGCCGAAGGAGCCGTTCTGGCGGGCGTACTCCCGGTTCCCGACGCGGATCAGGGTGGTCTCTAGGAGCTTCACCACCGTGGCCACCACCTTCTCCCGGGGCAGGCCGCGGAGCGAGAGATCCTTCTCGACCCGCTCGCGGAGCTTCGGCAGGGCGTCGCCAAAGGCGATCATGCGGCTGAACTTGGTCTCGTCCCGGACGCTGCGCCAGTCGGCGTGATACCGGTACTGCTTGCGCCCGCGGGCGTCGCGGCCGGTAGCCTGCAGATGCCCGTTGGCGGTGGGGCAGATCCAGACGTCCGTCCAGGCCGGGGGGATCGCCAGCTTGCGGATGCGCTGGAGCACCTTGGCGTCGCGCATCGTGTTCCCCTTGGCGTCGAGAAAGGTAAACCCCTTGCCCTTCTTGCGCCGCCGGATGCCCGGCATGTCGTCCGAGATGTAGCGCAGGCCGGCGGCCTTGGCGCTCTCCTCCGGGTCGACGTAGACCGCGATGGCGAGGCCGTTGTCGACGCTCTCGGCATCGCCGGATTCGATGGCTTCGATGGCTTGTTCAATAGTTCCTGCTTGCATGGTTACTCTTGCCTACCAGAACGTGGCTCTATGTAAGAAGTGCAGGAGGATCCCGGCCTCCCGGGCGCTGCGACTCTCCTTTTCCAACCGACCGCGCCGGTCCACTTGGGGCCAGCCATCCCTGCACCCGTCCTGCATCCCGCGTGCCTGAGTGCAAATCCCTGGTTTTCCAGCAACTTTCAAGGTCTTGCGCAGACACGTCTCCAGATGGCATGGCCCCTGCACTATCACGGGGGACCAGGACTACGGTCCCCTATGCGCACACTTTGAAGCCTTCCTTTGTGAGAAGGCGCTCCCAATGATTGAAGTCGTTTAGGTGAGGGCCTCATGAGTACCGCTCCCGTCCAGCTTCGAGCTACGCCTGCCGAAGCAGGCCGCCCGCATGCGGAGCCTGCGCGCAGAGGTCCGCGGTTACGATATCTTCTGATGGGCGGACTCCTTCCTGCACACGGCCCTGGACGAGCATCCGGGTTCGTACCCACTCCAGGAGCCCGGCCATCCGTGAGGAGCCTCTCGACAGAGACTTCCCAGAATCCAGTAACCTCTCCGGGGCGCCGGCGCCAAACACGGTACGCTTGCGCCCTTGAGGGCGAAACCTTATAAAGATGTTGCCTTGAGCGGAGACGAAGCCATGAACGCGATCGAAGAAGAGCCCCGGTTCCAGAGGAGCTCGGAGGATGGAAGCCTCGCCGGAGCTCTGGAGCCCGGAGTCCTGGTCCTGGGGACGGGAGGGACGGTAGTCTCCGCCGACGAGCGGACGACTGGACTGCTGGGCTGCGCGGATCGCGGAGACCTGGACCGCGTGTGGGACGAAATCCGGCCTCGGCTGGAAGCGCAGGGGGTGTCGTTTGCCGGGGGAACTGGCGGAAGCAGCAGAGCCGTCCTCGAGCTTCCGAGCGGTCCCGAAGGGAGTCGTTCCGAAGAGAATACCCGCCGGCTGAGCTTCCAGCTCCGCGCGGACGCCGGGATCCTGCTCATCCAGGACGCCGATGCCGCCGAGGCCCTGGAGTCCGACCTCCGGCTGAGCGCGCTGATGCGCTCCCTGACCCAGATCACTCCCGCGGTCGCCCACGACCTCAGGGCGCCGATCAACGCGATGGTCTTCAACGTCGAGATCCTCAAGGAGACGATCGCTTCGGGCAAGGGGAACGAGCCGGGCGGCAAGGAGCGCCAGCTCCGCTACGTCAACGTGCTCAAGGAGGAGCTCCACCGGCTCCACCGCGAGATGGAGATCTTCATCGCCCACATCTCGCCCCGCGGCGACCGCACCGAGATCCTGGACCTGCGCGAGCTGATCGAGGAGCTGGCCGTGCTCCTGACCGGGCCGGCCCGCAAGCAGCAGGTGCAGCTGCGGCTCGACCTCCCCGAGTCGCCGGTCACCGCCGAGGTGAACCGCTACGCGCTCCGCCAGGCCCTGCTGCACGTAAGCCTCGCGGCGCTCTCCGGCGTCCCCAGGGAAGGATCGCTGGAGGTGGGGCTGGAGCGGCGGGAAAAGGGGATCCGGATGCGCATCGCGGGCACTCCGGCCGGACCGGAGCCGGCCGCCGGATTCGACGTCCGCTTCACTCCGGCGGGAGTTCTGGCCCAGCTTCATGTGGCGCGCGCCATCCTGGCTGCGCAGGGAGGGGAGGTCCGGCCCGTCACCGGGGAGCCCCAGACCTTCGAGGTAGAGTTGACGGTCGCCAGGAACAAGGAATAATAACGCCATGCCACACGCTCTAGCGGTCGATGACGATCCGAACTTCCTCTCCGCGCTCGCCGAGCTGATCGAGGGGCAGGGCTTCACCACGAACACGGCCTGCACCCTGCGCGACGCGCGGGCGCAGGTCAGCCATCGGACCCCCGATGTAGCGCTGGTCGATCTCTACCTGCCCGACGGCAGCGGGATCGAGCTGTTGAAGGACCTCGAGCTCGGGATCGGCTCGGGGACCGAGGTGGTGCTGATGACCGGGCACGCGGACGTTGAGAGCGCCGTTCAGGCCCTGCGCCTGGGCGCCAGCGACTACCTGACCAAGCCGCTCGACATCGGCCGCCTCAAGAGCATCCTCGCCAACGTGGCGAGCGTGCAGCCCACCCTCTCGGTCTCCACTCCCCAGGAGCAGACGCAGGAAGGGGACCGGCTCGGCCTTCTGCTGGGCGCCTCCCCGGCCATGCAGGCGGTCTACGAGATGCTCACCCGGGTCGCGCCCACCGACGCGTCGGTCTTCCTGATCGGCGAGAGCGGCACCGGCAAGGACCTCGCCGCGCAGACCCTGCACCTGTTGTCCAGACGCTCCAAGGCCCCCTTCATGCCGCTCAACTGCGGCGCGATCTCACCGACCCTGATCGAGAGCGAGCTGTTCGGACATGAGCGGGGGAGCTTCACCGGCGCGGCGCGGCGGCACAAGGGCTACTTCGAGCGCGCCCACATGGGCACCCTGTTCCTGGACGAGATCACGGAGATGCCCATCGAGCTGCAGGTCAAGCTCCTGCGCGTCCTGGAGACCGGCGAGCTGAACCGCATTGGCGGCGACCAGCCCGTGCCGGTCGATGTGCGCGTCATCGCGGCCACCAACCGCGACCCGCACAAGGCCGTGTCGGACGGCAAGATGCGCGAGGACCTGCTCTACCGCCTGCAGGTGTTCCCGATCCACATGCCGCCGCTGCGCGAGCGCAATGAGGACGTCCAGCTCCTGGCCGACCACTTCCTCGGCCAGCTCAACGAGCGGCAGGGGACCTCCAAGAGGTTTACGGAGGACGCCCTGGAGCGCCTGCGCAGCCACGTCTGGCCGGGCAACGTGCGCGAGCTCAAGAATGTCGTGCACAGGGCCTTCATCATGGCCGACCAGGAGATCACTCCTCGCAGCCTGCCGCGCGAGGTCGGCGGCGACTCCGGTTTCCAGAGGAGTCTCCACTTCCAGGTGGGCTCCTCCATTGAGGATGTCGAGAAGAGGCTGATCATGGCCACCCTGGAGGCCTATACCGGGAACAAGAGAAAGACGGCCGACGTGCTGGGGGTGAGCTTGAAGACCCTCTACAACCGGCTGAACACCTACCGCCTGGGCGATTAGGTCTTGTCCTGGACGTTATCCGCATGAAAGCTGATTTTCTCCCCCTTGAGGGCTCACAAGGGAGGTTGTATACTCCCCCCTCGTCCGGCGCCTGGGTGATGACCTCAAAGGAGGCTGTGGCACAAAACCTGCTTTAGTGCAGT
>JANOCF010000978.1:0-12422 GCA_031412055.1 Holophagales bacterium
GCCGTGCAGGCGCGCAAGACGCCCGATCCTGCTTCCTATATCGGTAGCGGCAAGGCGGAGAGCATCGCCGCCGCAGCCAAGGAAGCCGGGGCCGACCTCCTGCTGTTCGACGACGACCTGTCCGGCGCCCAGGTACGGAATTTGGAAGAGATCACGAAGATGACGGTGCTGGACCGCAGCGGGCTGATCCTGGAGATCTTCGAGCAGCGGGCGCGCAGCCGCGAGGCGCGCACCCAGGTCGAGCTCGCCCGGCTCAAATATCAGCTGCCCCGCCTGGCGCGGCGCTGGAGCCATCTGTCACGGCAGCGTGGCGGCGTCGGCACGCGCGGCGGTGAGGGCGAGGCCCAAATCGAGCAGGACCGCCGGCAGCTCCGCGTCCGCATCCGGCGCCTGGAGGCGGATCTCGAAAAGATCGAGCGCACCCGGAAGGTGCAGCGCCACGGCCGCCGGGACGTCCCCACGGTGGCCCTGGCCGGCTACACGAACGCGGGCAAGTCGACCCTGTTCAACCGCCTGACCCAGGCGGGGACGTTCACGCAGAACCTCCTTTTCGCCACCCTGGACGCCAAGCTGCGCCGGGGCGCGGTCGGTGCTGCCAGCGCTGTCGGCGCGCAGGGCGAGGGATCGGTCGTGTTCGCCGATACGGTCGGCTTCATCCGCAAGCTCCCTCACCACCTGGTCTCCTCGTTCCGCAGCACGCTGGGGGAGATCACCGACGCGGATGTGGTGCTCCACGTAATCGACCGGAGCAGCCCCACCTGGCGCGACCAGATGGAGGTGGCGGAGGCCGTGATGGACGAGCTCGGGGTCGAGCGCGACCGCGTTCTGAACGTCTTCAACAAGAGCGATCTCCTCCCGCACGGCGAGGCGCGCAACGGCGGCGTCTGGGTTTCGGCCGTGAGCGGGGAGGGGATCGACGAGCTCCGGACCGAGCTGGCCCGAAGGATCGGCTCCGCGGCGCCGGCATCTGATGCGCCCGGCGGCTGCCTGGAGGAGGCTTGACCGCCTGACCGGCATGCGCGACTCCGGCCTGGATCTCTCACAACTGGACCGCTTGCTCGGGGACGTACTGCTCGAGGGCGAGATCGCCCGCACTGCCCAGACCGCCGTCTACCGGGTGCGAACCGGGGCGGCCGGCGGCTCGCCGCTGGCCTTGAAGGTCGCCCTCCGGGCCAGCGATCCGGAAGACCTGGCCCGCTTCCGCCACGAGGTCCGCCTGCTTTCCGAGGCGCGGCACCCCAATGTCGTCGAGGTCTACGACTTCGGGGTCCTCTCCGGCGACTTCCCCTTCCTCACCATGGAGCTGGTGCGCGGCGGCCGGCTGGCCGAGCGGCTGCGCGGCAGGGGCTGGAACGCCTTCTACGACGTGGCGATCCAGGCCGCGGCCGGCCTCGCCCACATCCATCGCCAGGGCGTGGTCCACATGGACATCAAGCCCGCCAATCTCGGCGTAGCCGCAGGCGTCGGAGCGGCCGCAGGCGCCGGGGAGGCCGAAGGCGCCGCGCCCGGGGAGGAGGGGTTCCGTCTCAAGATCCTCGACTTCGGCCTGGCGCACGAGGCGCGCGGAGCCCTGGACCGGCGCATCCGCGGCACGCTCGCCTACACGGCGCCGGAGGTCCTCCTCCAGGACGCCTACGACCACCGGGCCGACCTCTACTCCCTGGGCATGACCCTCTATGAGCTGGCAACGGGCATCCTGCCGTCCCAGGCCGGCAGCAAGGACGATCTCGACGCTGTCCGCTTCCACCTGGAGGGCGTGCTGCCCGACCCGGCCCTGAAGCGGCCCGACATGCCTCCCGAGCTGGCCCGGATCCTTCGGCGCCTGCTCCAGCGCGACCCTGCGGACCGCTATTCTTCGGCCGGCCGGCTCCTCCTGGACCTCGGACAGGCCGCGGGACGGACGATCGACGCGGCGGCCCTGTCCTTCTCCGAAGGCAGGGTCCTGGCCAGCCGCCTGGTGGGCCGGGAAGAGATCCTGGGACGGCTGCGCGGCTCCCTGGCCTCGGCCATGGAAGGCAAGGGCGGCGCCATCCTGATCGAAGGCCGAGACGGCGTGGGCAAGAGCCGGCTCCTGCGGGAGTTCCGCCTGTTCGCCATGATTGAGGGCGCCGATGCCGCCGATACCGCAGAAGGGACGACCGAGTTCGCCCGTGTCGCCCGTGGACAGGGAGGCGCCGAGCACGCGCAGCCCCTGGGCCCTTTCCTCGACGCTCTCAAGGAGCTGGGAATCGAGGTCAAGGCCCCCGTCGAAAATCAGCCGCTTCCGGGTGAGACCGACCAGCGCGAGCGCTACCGCCTCTACCAGGAGATCTCCCGCCTCCTGACCGCCCGCTTCGACTCCGGCCCGGCGCTGGTGCTGCTGCTCGACGACCTCCACCTGGCCGGACCCGAGAGCGAGGAGCTGCTCACCTACCTGGCCGAGGACCTCCGGTCCTCCCGCGTCCTGGTTGTGGCGACCGCCCGGCCCGGGGATGGCTCCGCGGAGCCTCGCGATGCCCGCGATGCTGACACCGCCGTGCAGGTTCTCCAGCTCATGCCCCTGAGCCGCGCCGGCACCGCCCAGCTCGTCGACGCCTCCCTGGGCACCTCGAACCTGCCGGCCAGCTTCTACGGCTGGGTCTATGACAACGCCCAGGGCTCGCCGGCCGAGGTGCAGCAGCTCCTGCGTCAGCTCGTTGAAGACCAGGTCCTGCAGTACCGGGATGGGGATTGGAAGCCGTCCATCGCCTCCCTGGCCCGCTGGACCAGCTCGCCCGAGGGGCGGGATGCCCAGGGCTGGCGCCGGTTCACAGCCCTGCCTCCACCCGAGCGCGAGGCGCTCGAAGGGGCGGCGGTCATCGCCGAGCTCTTCCCCCTGGCCTTGCTGGCCGGTCTCCTGGAGCAGGACAACCAGGAGATCTACGGCCGGCTCGCCATCCTCGTGTCCCAGGGCTACCTGGAGCGGCTCCAGGAGGCTGGCGGCGCCCGCTACCAGTTCGCCCGCCAGCCCTTCCGCCAGACCCTCTACTCGACCCTCGACCCCGAGCGCCGGGGGCTGCTCCATCGCCGGATGGCCAGCCTCCTGGAGGACCGGCTGCGCCAGGGGGAGACCGGGCTTGTGGGCGCCGTGGCCGAGCACTTCTGGCGCGGCGGCGAGCGGTCACGCAGCCTGCCCTACCTGCTCTGGGCCGCGGAGGAGGCCACGGCGATCTATGCCTACGCCCAGGCCGGCGGACTTTTCGGCCGCGCCGCCGAGGTCGCCGCCGAGACGGGCGACGCCGAGATGGCGGACCAGACCCTGGCGGCACAGGCCGAGGCTTTTACCGCAGCGGGCTCCTTCGGCCGCGCCCTCAAGATCTACCAGGACATGCTCCGCCGTCCAGACAGCGCTGAGGGGAACCCCGAAGCCCCCGGCTTTCGCGCCCGTATGCACCTGCGCAGGGGCCGGCTTCACACCCGGCTGGGGGAGCACGACGCGGCGCTCCGCAGCCACGACGAAGGCCTCCGCCTTCTTTCCGGCCTGCGCCGCCTGCCCGACCTGGAGATCGACCTTCTTCACGGCAAGTCGCTGGCCTTGCGCGACCTGGGCGACTGGGACGGGTCGTTTTCCGCGGCGCGCTCCGCCCTTTCACGGGGAGGCCGCGAGGGACTCGACCGGCAGCGCGCCAACCTCTTCAACACGCTGGGCAACCTCTACGCCGCGCGGGGGGACTTCCGCCGCGCCGAGCGGTTGATCCGGCGCGGATTGTGGGTGTCCGAGCGGGTCGGGGACGAGGTCCTGGGCCTGCGGCTGCGCAACAACCTGGGCAACGTCCTGTGGAAGACCGGCCGCTTCGACCAGGCCCGGGACCTCTACAGCCGCAACCTGGTCTTCTACGAGCGCACCAACGATGTCTGGGGCCAGCTGTTCGCCCTCAACAACCTCGGCATCCTGGAGTGCAGCCGGGGCAACTGGATGGCGGCGCGGGACCCCCTCACCCGCAGCATCGAAGTGACCCGGAGACTCGGCGCGCGCGACACCGAGGCGGCCCAGCGCCTGAACCTGGGCGAGGTCGAGGAGATCCTGGGCAACTGGTCGCGCGCCCAGCGCCACTACGAGCGGGCGCTCAAGTTGCTGGAGGAAAAGCCCGGCGACCCCGACCGGCTGGCCGTGCTGGCCCAGATGGCCTCGCTCGACCGCAAGCGCGGCCGGGCCTCCGAGGCCGAGCGGCGGGCACGGGAGGCCCTGGCCGGCGCCCAGGCCGCGGGCACCGCGAGCGATCCCGACCTTCTCGCTCACTGCCACCTGCAGATCGGCCTCATCGAGCGGGACCGCGACAACCTTGACGAAGCCCGGGTCCATCTCACCAAGGCGCTGGAGCTGGCTGAGAAGGCGGGTATCCGGCAGGTGCTCGCCCGGGTGCACATCTCCCTGGCGGACCAGGCACTGCGCGACGGCGAGCCCGAGCTGGCCGAGCGGTACGCGGGCGAGGCGCGTCGCCGGGTGGAGGAGACGGGCGACCGCTTCTCACAGGCCGAGCTGCTGGTCATCGAGGCGCGCATCGCCAGCGCCCGCGACGACGTAGAGGGGGCCGAGCGCCTGTTCGCCGAGGGCGTGCGCCTGTTCGAGGAGCTGGAGACCCCGTACGAGCACGCCCGCAGCCTCTACGAGTGGGGACTGCGCACCTGGAACGTGGACACGGCCCTGCGCCGGCTGCGGCGAGCCCTCTCGGGCTTCGAGCGCCTGGGAGCGGAGAACGAGTCGCGGCGCGCCTCGGGCGCCCTGGAGCGCATCCGCGAGCACCAGCGCTACTCCACGGGCCGAGAGGCCAACTCCGTCCTCTACGAGGTGGGCAAGGTCATCAACTCCAGCCTTGATTTCCAGGAGGTCCTGAGCCGGACCATGGACCTCGTGCTGGAGCGGCTGGGTGCCGAGCGCGGCATGATCGTGCTGGTCGACCACCTGACCCAGGAGTTGGGCGTGGCCGTGGCGCGCAACCTCGGCAAAGAGGACTCGGAGGAGGGAAAGAAGCTCTCGGAGAGCGTGGTGCGGCGTGTGATCGAGACCCGCGAGCCGGTGCTCGCGGTCGACGCCCTCACCGACGGCCGCTTCGCCGGCTCCGATTCGATCGTGGCCCGGCACATCCTCTCCATCCTGTGCGTGCCCCTGGCCATCCGCGACCGCCTGGCCGGGGCGATCTACGTGGACCACCGCGAGTCGCGGCATCTTTTCGGCCAGGCCGACCTGGAGTTCCTGGTGGCCTTTGCGGACCAGGCGGCCATCGCGATCGAGAACGCCCGCCTGTACAGCGAGGTGGAGGCCTCCCGGCAGCGCCTCAAGGAGGAGAACGAGTCGCTGCGCAGCGAGATCCTCGCGACGAACAACCTGGGCTCGATGATCGGCAGGAGCCGGTCGATCATGGAGCTCAAGCAGATGATCGAGAAGGTCGCCCAGAGCAGCTCCACGGTGCTGATCCGCGGGGAGAGCGGCACGGGCAAGGGGCTGGTGGCGCGGATCATCCACTCGGTATCGCCACGGCGGCAGGCGCCGTTCATCCACTTCAACTGCGCGGCCCTGCCGGAGACCCTGGTGGAGAGCGAGCTGTTCGGCCACGAGAAGGGGGCGTTCACGGGCGCCTCGGGCCAGAAGCCGGGCCGCTTCGAGCTGGCCAACCACGGCACGATCTTCCTGGACGAGATCGGCAAGGTCTCGATGTCCGTGCAGTCCAAGCTGCTGCGGGTGGTGGAGGACAAGGAGTTCGAGCGGGTGGGAGGCACGCGGACCCTGCACGCAGACGTGCGGATCGTCACGGCCACCAACCTGGACCTGGAGGACGCGATCCAGCGCAACGAGTTCCGCGAAGACCTTTTCTATCGTCTGAACATCCTGCCGATCGTGCTGCCGCCGCTACGCCGGCGCAAGGAGGACATCCCCTACCTGCTCCAGCACTTCCTGGCCAAGGTGAGCCGCGACCAGGGCAAAGCGGCCAAGGAGCTGGACCCGTCGGTGCTGGACGTTTTCTACGCCTACGACTGGCCGGGCAACGTGCGGGAGCTGGAGGCGGCGGTGCACAGGGCCTTCGTGCTGTCGAGCTCCGACATCCTGACCCCGGAGGACTTCGGCTGGATCGCCTTGCAGGTCAAGGGCGTGCCCGGAGTGGGAGCGATCCCGAGGCCGCCGGACGCGCCCGGGATGTCGCCGACGGTCCGGCTGGGGGAGGGCGGCTACGAGGAGGCGCTGGAGCGCTACGACCGCCAGCTCATCACCGCCGGCCTCACCCAGTGCAACGGCCGCATCCGCGAGACCGCGCGCCTCCTCGGCATCGCGCGCAACACGCTGCGCGCCAAGATGAAGAGGTACGCGCTGGCGGGCGGGGACGACGACTAGCCGTTGACACGCCGGTACCCTCCGTTTAGACTATGCCGCCTTGTGAGGCTGGGGCCGTAGCTCAGTTGGGAGAGCGCTTGAATGGCATTCAAGAGGTCGAGGGTTCGACTCCCTTCGGCTCCACCAGTTTTACCTCATCGCACGTTTCTGCACCAAATAACTGAAATACAGGCAATTGCGGGGTTCCAAGCCCTCTCCGTCGGAGGTTACGCCTTCGGGGAAGAGGCGGGGCTTCTTCAACATTGAAACGATTCCCCTCTACGTTGAAATCCCTCTCTTTCCTTCAACGCTGGCTCTCTTCAAAGTTGAAACGACTCTCTCCTGCGTTGAAATGTCGACTCACTTGTCAACGCGCTCTGTCTGCATTGCAAGATAGAAAGGTTGCTCTTCAACGTGGAAGCGCTTCTACGTTGAAATGGCGCGCTTTTCTTCAACGTGCAAAACTCTCCATGTTTAAATTCCTCCCGTTGTGCAACACATTTTGCCTTCTATGTTGAAATCAAGACCTTCTGTGTTGAAAAATGGGGAGCTTGCGTTGAAGGGTGGGCTTCCATTTCAACGTTGAATGGATGCCGAGCTGTTCCTCCCGTATGCTTGAGGACAGTCAGGCCCGACTTTTCCACGTAGTACCGGCACTTCGTGACGCTGGAGGGATCCGGAATGGGCTCGACTCTGTCCATCACCGCCGCGCTTGCCCGTCTCCGCCACCCTCCGCCGCTGGGCCGCGATGGGCCAGATCCGCCTCGTCCGGGACGGCCGCTCGTACTACGAGTCCCTGTACACGAAGCAGGTCAACCGCTGAACGGCCCGTTCACCGCCACGGGGAAGTGCCACAAGGGTGCCCCTGCGCAGGGATCGATCCGGCCGCGTCTCCCGGGAGAGCCGGCGCCGGCACCGGCCCGGCCGAGGTCACGCCGTTGTTGGCCTTTTCGGATTCTTCTTGAAACGCCTCGTCCCATTGGCTACACTCCCCAATGGACTGAGCGCAGGGAAGCGGGTTTTGACGCCGGGATTACCTGGCCGCGGGTGGAGACCTTTCCGCTGCCGGGCTTTCCCTTTGCCCGGAACCTGCCCCTAGACCCCGCTCAGCCCGGGAGAGAGCTTTGCAGCCACGGAAAGTGCTCGTCGTCGACGACTCGAAGCTGATGCACAAGATGTATGAGGTCATGCTGCGGCAGTACCCGCTCTGCTATGCCTCCGACGGCCGGCAGGCCCTCGACCGGCTCCAGGAGCACGCGGACATCGACCTCGTCCTCCTCGACATCAACATGCCCAACATGAACGGCCTGGAGTTCCTGGCGGAGCTCCGGTCCAACGACGCCCGCGCCACCCTGCCGGTGATCATCATCAGCACCGAGGGGCGTGAGGAAGATACCCATCGCGGCCTGGAGGCGGGCGCCACCGCCTATATCAAGAAGCCGTTCCACAGCGAGGAGATCCTCGACGTCATCAGCCGCCTGGAGACGAAGGGCTCCGCCGCTTGAACGAGCGCTTGAACGAGAGGACCACGACCACGGCCAACCCCGAGGCCTCCGCCTCGCGGCTGAGCGCCACGGTCCCCGGCCGGGATCTGCTGGGTGAGCTGCGCACGACCCTGGAGCGCGCCCACGAGCTGCTGCGTGTCGTGGAGACCAGCCAGCAGGGCGCGGCCGTGCGCGAGGCGGGATCGGCCGATGAGCGCATCGCCGAGCTGGAGCGCCGTCTCTCCACCGCCGAGTCCGACGTCAAGGAGCTGGCCTCCCGCCTGGTGGACTCCGAGCACCAGGGCGGACGACTGATGAACCTCTACGTGGCGACGTACCAGCTCCACGCGACCCTCGATCCTGCCGAGGTGCAGGCCACCATCGCCGAGATCGCCATCAACCTGCTGGGCGCCGAGCAGTTCATCCTGCTCCTGCGCCGCGATGACGTGCCGGGCGAGGACGCCCCGGGCTACGAGATCGCGCTGATGGAAGGGTTGTACGACGAGACCGGCCACCACTACTCGGGCGACTCCTATGCCGGCGGCGACCCGATGGTCGACACCACTCTCAAGGACGGCGTCCTCCGCCTCGGCCCGACCGCCGAGTCGAAGGCCCTGGCCGCGGTGCCCCTGCGGGTGCAGAACGAGATCGTGGGCGCGCTGGTCCTGCTCAAGCTCCTGGACCACAAGCCGATCCTGCGGGCCGAGGACCGGGACCTCCTGGACCTGCTGTCCGCCCATGCCGCCTCCGCCATGTTCGCGGCCCGCCTGTTCGCCACCAAGGACCGCAAGCTCCGCACCCTGGAGAGCCTTGTCAAGCTGGCGAGAGGCGAGTAGGTCCGTAGCGGCCCGCCGCCCTCCGTCTTCCGCGTAAACACCATGGGTATCTCCGGCAGCCTCAAAGACGTCTCCGTCGCCGACGTCATGCAGTTCATCCACCTCGGACGGCGGACGGGCACGCTCATGCTCTCCCAGGGCGCGAAGCGCGCCGCGATCGGCTTCCACATGGGACGGCTGGTCAGCGCCCAGGCTCCCAGAACTCCCAAGCTCGGCGACATCCTCGTCACTTCGGGGATGATCGACCGCGGCATCCTGGACCGGGCCATCCAGTCGCAGCAGGCCGCGCCGGAGCACCGCTCGCTCGGCCAGATCCTGGTCGGCCACGGGTCGATCAATCCCGAGAGCCTGCGCCAGGTGATCGCCCAGCAGATCGAGCAGGCGGTCTCCGAGGTCATGGTCTGGGACATGGGCACGTTCGAGTTCGCCATCGACGACCTGCGGCCCATCGACGACATTGCGCTCTACCCGAGCGACGTCCTCCCCGACGCGGACATCAACACCCAGATGGTGCTGCTCGAAGCGGCGCGAATCTTCGACGAGCGCAACCGCGATATCGCCGAGGGTGCCGAGGCCAGGGAAGACACACGCAATGCCAGCGGCGGCACCTATCCGGCTGGGGACGCCACCCATCCCACGATGCTGGAGCCGGCGGCGCCCGCGCCGCAGCCCTACTCCGGCGGCGGCGGCCTTATGGTCGCCGAGATGGAGAACATGGAGCTGCGCGACGGCCCGAAGCACGCGGCCGAGCTGCTCAAGCTCCACCTGGTCTCTCCGGACCACGGCTTTGCCGAGCGGCTGGGCCATGCCTTGGCGCACGAGGTCGCCGGGGTGGAGGTAACGAACCTGACCCAGGCCGGCACCACCTCGGAGCTGGGCGAGCCGCCGCCGATCATCCTGCTCGACCTGCGGGACAGCTACGTGACCATGGAGCAGGCGGCCTCGGTGCGGCGCGCCCGGCCCAAGGCGTCGCTGATCGCGCTGGTCGATCCCGGAACCTCCTTCGTAAAGGCGTACGAGGCCGGCGTGCTGGCCGCGATCCCACCCGACCTGGAGGCGGTGGTGGCCTGCGTCGACAACGTGATCGAAACCCGCCGCGACCTGATCCGCGGCGGCCGGCCGGAGGAGTCGCGCTCGGGCGTGGCCCGGCTGCGGCGGGTGTTCGGAGACCTGCGCTCGGGCCTGATCTCCGCGACCGTGGCCCTGAACCTGATGCACATCGTCTCGGAGTCGGTGGAGCGGGCGATCCTGTTCCTGGTCAAGCGCGACCATCTCGTGGCGCTTGGCGCCTTCGGTATGGACGCGAAGGGGCGGCCGCTGGCTGAGTCGACCCGCGCCCTCAAGATGGATCTGGCGGGGGAGAGCGTGCTGATCCACAGCCTGGAAACGGGCGAGGTCCACTCGGTGGACTTCGACGAAGCCGGTCTTCCCGACGACTTCCGCACCATGGTGGGCCGGTCCCGCTCCGGCCAGGTGGTGGTGTTCCCCGTCCTGGGAGCCCAGCGGGTCATCTCGGTGATCTACACCGACAACGGCGACCGCGACACTCCGATCGAGGACATCGACATCCTCGAGCTGGCCACCGCCCAGGTGGGAATGGCTTTTGAGAACGAGCTGCTGCGCCGGCAGATCCAGAGCCGGGATTGATCCCCGTCGCTTAGCGGCTCATCCCGGCGATGGGGTTGTAGGACTTGACCTTGTAGCCGGCGGGCAGGTCGAAGGCGCCGGCGGGAGCGGTCTTGGTCTCGACGCCCAGTAGCTCCTCGCGGGTGCCGAACTTCGCGCCGAGCGCGTCCACCTTGGACTCTTGCAGGACGGGGAAGCCGTCGATCTTCTCCAGTTCCTTGACCCACGCCTCGGATCCGGGCTGCAGCGATGCCATCGTGGCCGAGAGACGGTTGAAGGCCTGGAAGCCCTCGATGTCCTTGCTCACCCAGAGAGTGGTGGCAATCTTCATCCCCATGGCGCTCTGGACGGAGACGTCGTAGCGCCTGGCGTTCCACTGGCCGACCTGGCGGGTCTCGGTCTTCGGCGTGACCTGGACGCTCACTTTCATGCCCGCGGCGATCTGGTCCGCGAGCGCCTCGTTGCCCGGCGGCATGAGCTTGCGCAGGTCGATGGGCAGGGGGAGCTCGCTGTAGGTCTTGTCCTCGTGGTCCAGGATGTAGAGCCGGCTCTTGTCCGGGCGGAAGATCATGGACTGGCCGCCCTGGTCCCGGCGGAGCTTGTCGCCTGAGATCCAGACCTTGACGTCGGCGTCCTCGGCCGCCTGCTTGTGGCCCTGGACCTCGAAGGCGTCGGTATGGCTCTTCAAGGTGTAAAGGGTATCGGCGGCCAGGGCGCTTAGGCTGGACGACAGGAGCACGAGCGAGGCTAGGGCTAGGGCGGTGCGTCGAAACATCTTGAGTCTCCTTCGGGGAACTTGATGGGGTAGCTTAGCCGCCGCTCCGGGGCTTGGCAAGGCGGACGTACAGCAGCTTCTCCACCTCGGCGATCATCTCGCCCTTGTCGTCCCGGACCTCGACGGTGAAGACGGGCTCCACCTTCTCCCCCCGGTCCGCGGCCTCGCGGATCTCCCGGATGCGCTCTTCGGGGATGTGGAACGTGGCCCGGACCGGGCTCGTTCCCGGACGCCGGAAGCGGATGGTGGCCGCCTTGTCCCAGACCACGTACCCCCGGCCCAGGGCGTCGAGCAGGATCAGCATGTAGAAGGGGTCGCACATCGTGTACAGCGACCCGCCGAACTGGGTGCCCACGTAGTTGCGGTTCCACCATCGGAGCTTCATGCGTACGTCGAAGGTCCGGAAGTCCGGCGTGACCCGCACGCGCACACCCGCTCCCAGGTACGGAGGGTAGAGGTTCAGCAGCCGGATGAGCCAGCGCTTGCTTGCCATGGGACCGGGAGTCTATCCGGCCAAGTCGGTCTCTGCCAGGTAGGCCTCTTCCAGGTTGGGCTCCACCAGCTCGCCGGTCGTGGGCTCGCCCGGCCGGGCCACGGCGCGCACCCGGATGCCCTCCAGGGTGCGCACCCGGGCGGTGATGCGGTAGCGGCGGCTGAAGGCGGCGAGGTCGGTGTCGGCGATCAGGTCGCGGAAGACCCGTCCCCGGGCGCGGGCGGTCAGCTCCTCGGGCGTGCCGTCGAAGCGGAGACGGCTGCGGTGGAGCAGGAGGATGCGCGACGCCGCGGCCTCCACGTCGCTCGCGATGTGGGTGGAGAAGAGCACCACTCTCTGCGCCGCCTGCTCCAGCAGGATCTGGCGGAAGCGGGTGCGCGACTCCACGTCGAGCCCCGTGGTGGGCTCGTCCACGATCAGGATCGGCGGCGAGCCCAGGAGGGCGCGGGCGATCCCCACCCTCTGGCGCATGCCGCCCGAGAAGTCCCGCACCTTGCGGCGGGCGTGCTCGGTCAGGCCGACGGCCTCCAGGAGCTGCTCGATCTCACGGCGTCGCTCGGCGTCGCCCATCCCGCGCTCCCGCGCCCAGTGGTCGAGGAACTGCTCGGCGGTAAGCTCGGGATAGGCGTTGAACTCCTGGGGGAGAAATCCGATCTGGCGGCGATACTCCGCCAGGTTCTCGGGAGTCACGGCCACACCCCGGAAGCGGACCTCGCCCCGGCTCGGGTCGAGCAGCCCGGTCAGGATGCGCAGCAGGGTGGTCTTGCCCGCGCCGTTCGGGCCGAGCAGCCCGACGATGCCCGGGGTCAGCTCGAAGCGCACGGTAGAAAGTGCCGTGACCTTGCCTTTGTAGACCTTGGTCAGGTTGCGGGCTTCCAGCACC
>JANOCF010000979.1:0-4474 GCA_031412055.1 Holophagales bacterium
CACGCCGGATCCGTCGCCCCACCGGTGACGGCCGAGAAGCATCCGCCGGGCCTCTACGTCATCTTCTTCACCGAGATGTGGGAGCGCTTCAGCTTCTACACCGTGGGAGGCATGTGGGTCCTGTACGTCACCTCTCAGGAAGGTTTCGGCTGGCCTCGCGACCAGGCCACCAGCATCTGGTCCTGGTACCAGATGTTCGTCTACGCCAGCCCGCTGTTCGGCGGCATCCTTGCCGACCGCAAGCTCGGCTATCGAAAATCGGTGATGATCGGCGGCTTCTTCTTCATGGCCGGCCACGCCCTGCTCGCCGTCCATTCGGTGCCGGTCATGTTCGGGGCCCTGGCCTGCCTGGTCATCGGCAACGGCTTCTTCAAGCCGAACGTCTCGGCCATGGTGGGCAACCTCTACCCCGAGGGAAGCCGTCTCAAGGACCGGGCGTACAACATCTTCTACATGGGCATCAACGTGGGCGCGCTGATGGCTCCCATCGTGGCCGAGTTCATGGTGAAGAAGTTCGGCTACCACCCCGCCTTCTTCATGGGCGCCCTGGGCATGGTGATCTCGGTCGTCGTCCTCGGGGTGTTCCGCCGCCACGTGGAGCAGGCCGACCGCACGCCCGGGATGAAGGCTCCTGTGTCCACCGCCGCCACCTCGGTCGACGCCCCTCCTCCGGGGATCAGCCACCAGCGTCCCATCGACATGGTCTCCGATACGCGGCGGGTCATGGCCCTGATCGTCATCTTCCTGGTGGTCATCGTCTTCTGGATGGTGTTTCACCAGAACCAGACCACCTGGACCTACTTCGCCAACGACAGCATCGACTGGGAAGTCACCGGCATCATCTCCAACGCCATCAACCCGGGCTGGGTGATCCTGCTCACCTTTCCGCTGATCGGTTTCTGGGGCTGGCTCGACCGGCGGGGGATGGAGCCCTCGACGCCGACCAAGATGGCGATCGGCATGTGTTTCACCGGCGCCGCCTACTTCGTCATGTACTTCGCGGGCAAGGCGGGTGGCGACCTCAACCAGAAGATCCTTTCGCCCTGGTGGCTGATCGGCGCCTACGGCGTGATGACGCTCGGTGAGCTGATGCTGTCGCCCATGGGGCTGTCGCTGGTCTCAAAGGTCGCCCCGGTGCGGCTGCGAGGCCTGATGATGGGCGGCTGGTTCGGAGCCACGGCGATCGGCAACAAGCTGACCGGCGTCGGAGTGCTCTGGGACGACATGCCGCACTCGACCTTCTTCGCCATGCTGGGAGGCCTGTCGCTCTTCATGGCCGTGGTCCTGATGCTGCTGCTCAGGCCGCTGAAGAAGGCCATGCCGGGGGTTTGACGGTTTGATCCCATCCCCCTCTCCCCCGTGCCGGGGGAGAGGGACCCCCCGACCCACCTCACGCTTCTCAAGTCTCCCCTCACCCTCTGGGAGAGGGGCCGGGGGTGAGGGCCTACAACCGTACCTGCATCCCCATCTCCACCACGCGGTTCGGCGGAATCCGGAAGAAGTCCGTGGGCCGCAGGGCGTTCCTGACCATCAGCGCGAAGAGCCACTCGCGCCAGATGGCCATACCCGGGGTCTTGCTCGGGATCAGCGTCTCCCGGCTAAGGAAGAAGGTGGTGCTCATGATGTTCAGATCGAGCCCCTTGAGTTTGGCCTGCTCGACCACGTCCGGGACGCCGGGGTTCTGCAGGAACCCGTAGTGGGCGATGACCCGGTAGAAGCCCTTGCCCAGGTCCTCCACCTGCACCCGCTCCTCGACCGGAACCTGGGGGATCTCCTCCGTCTGCACCGACAGCAGCACCACCTTTTGGTGCAGCACCTTGTTGTGCTTGAGGTTGTGGAGGAGCGCGGTGGGCGTGCCATCCGCATCACGGGACATGAACACCGCCGTGCCCGGCACCCGGGGCGGAGAGGTAGGGGAGACCGTACCGATAAAATCCGCGAAGGGCAGGGCGCCGCTCCTCAGCCGCTCGGTGAGGATCGCGCGCCCTGTCTTCCAGGTCGACAGCAGGGTGTAGATGATCAGCCCGACCACCAGCGGGAACCAGCCGCCGTCGGCGATCTTGATGATGTTCGCCCCGAACAGCGAAAGATCGGCCACCAGGAAGAAGATCGCCATGGGGATCACCAGCGAGGCTCGCCAGCCCCAGAGGCGGCGGGCGACAACCTCGAACAGGAGGGTGGTGATCGCCATGGTTGCCGTCACGGCAACGCCGTAAGCCGCCGCCAGGTTCGTCGACTTCTCAAACCCGAGGACCAGGCCGATCGTGCAGACCATCAGCAGCCAGTTGATCGAGGGGATGTAGATCTGCCCGATCTCCTCCTTCGAGGTGTGGACGATCTCGATCCGGGGCATGTACCCGAGCTGCACCGCCTGGCGGGTCAGCGAGAAGGCCCCCGAGATCACCGCCTGCGAGGCGATCACCGTCGCCAGGGTGGCGACCCCGACGAGCGGGTAGAGCGCCCAACTGTTCTCGCCCACCATGTAGAAGAAAGGGTTCACGGCCGCCGCCGGGTTGGAGAGCAGGAGAGCTCCCTGCCCGAAGTAGTTCAGCATGAGCGACGGCAGCACCAGCGCGAACCAGGCGATCTGGATCGGTTTCCTGCCGAAGTGGCCCATGTCGGCGTAAAGCGCCTCGCCCCCGGTGACCACCAGGGTGACCGCGCCCAGGGCCAGGAAGCCGAGCCAGCGGTTGGCCACAAAGAAATCGAGCGCGTAAACCGGGTTGACGGCCGAGAACACCTCAGGCCGGCGCAGGGCCCACATCAGGCCGAGCCCGGCCAGGGTCGAGAACCAGAGCAGCATCACCGGGCCGAAGACCTTCCCGATTCCGGCCGTACCCTTGTGCTGGAACACGAACAGTATGATCAGGATCACGATCGTGATCGGCACCACGTAGGGGTCGAAGAACGGGGTGGCCACATGGAGACCCTCGACGGCGCTCAGCACCGAGATGGCCGGTGTGATCATGCCGTCGCCGTAGAGCAGCGCGGAGCCGAACAGCCCCAGGGCCAGGAGGGCCCAGCGGCCGACGCTGGCGTCCCGCAGCTTGGCCGGCACCAGCGACATCAGTGCCAGGATGCCCCCTTCGCCCCGGTTGTCCGCGCGCATCACGAACAGCAGGTACTTGATCGAGATGACGAGGATCAACGCCCAGAAGACCAGCGACAGGACGCCGAGGATGTTCTCCCGGTTGACGGGCACGGCATGGGCGCTGTGGAAGCACTCGCGGAGCGCGTACAGAGGGCTCGTGCCGATGTCTCCGTAGACGACGCCGAGCGCGCCGAGCGCCAGGCCGAGCTGGCGGCCGTTGCTTTTAGGAGGATTGTTCTTGTCAGTCACAAGCAGGAAAAGGTAGCACAAGACGCCCGGGGCGCCTACGGTTTTTCATAGCCCACCGCCCGGCCGGTCAGCCGGCCGCGGGATGGGTCGGCCTGGAAGGTGACCCACCCTTCGCGCTTCGACTCCCGGGGCACGAAGGCGGCGTCGAAATCGGCCGTCTCCGGCGGAGACCCCGGAATTTCGAGGGTCACTTCGACCCGGACCCCCTCGGCCGTCACGTGTCCGCTGTTGCGGACCGTCACCGGGACCCTCCAGACACCCTGGGAACCCCCGCTGCCGGTCTCGGGCTCGACCTGGCCGACCTCCACGGTCAGAAGGGGAGGGGCATTGCCCCCGCGCACGGCATCGTAGGCCAGGTAGCCGACCGTGGCGGCCACCAGGACCGCGCTCAGAGCGAAAACGGCCCATTCCAGAGGGTGCTTGGCGATTCGGCTCATGTGAGAAAGAGCAGCCTTCCCGCCGAGGCGCCGAGCGAGCCGGCGACTCCCAGCGTCACGGTCTCGGCCAGACCCACGGCAAGGGATGTCCCTTCGAACCGGCCGAAGAACCAGAGAATGAACGCGCAGGCCACCAGGGCCACGGCATAGTTGATTGTCGCGCGAAACAGGACAGGGAGCGGGCCGGCCCCGGCCTGGACGGGCTGCGAGCGGGTAAAGTCGCTGTGGGTCAGGATGATGCCTCCCAGGAAGAACGACAGGAGCGCGAGTCCAAGGATCCGCAAGGGGGTGGCCTCGACCGCGATCTGGACGATCTCCTCGGTCGGCGCGACGTTGCTGGCAAACAGCACGGCGCCGCAGATGGCGAGGACGATCTCGCCGGGGAGCCCGGGGTCTTCCTTATCCTCCCGGCCGCTCATGCCCTGCTCGTCGCTGGTGCTCTTGCCGCCGCCGCCGAGCTGCGCGGCTCCCACCGACACCCCGATGGCGACGGTCACCCCCTCGACGACCACCTTGCCGACGATCTCGGAAAGCGGCATCGTGCCGTCGATCTGGCCGATCAGCCAGAGGATTCCGGCCGCGATCAGGAGTCCCAGCCCCATCTCCTCGACCGCTTCGAAAGCGACATCGATCCAGGAGGCGTCCTGGTGGAGCCCGGCGTAGCGGTTGTATCCGAAGAGAAGGAGAAAGCCGACGC
>JANOCF010000980.1:0-2877 GCA_031412055.1 Holophagales bacterium
GCGGCCCGGGCTGGCCCGCGCAGCTCACGGTCGAAGGAGACCAGGAGCTGCACGGGCTGGCCCGTGCGCACGTCCGCGGCCTCGCGCTCCGGCACTTCCAGGCGCAGGCGCAGCGGGTGGATGCGGATCAGGACGACCACCGGGCTGCCGACCGTGATGTAGTCGCCGACACCGGCCCGGCGCTCGCCGATCATGCCGTCGAAGGGGGCGGTGAGAATCGAGTCCGCGAGCTGCTGGCGGGCGATCTCCAGCTCCGACATGCGCTGGCCGATGAGGGCCTGGCGGGTGCGGGCGGTCTCGATCGCCTCCTGCTGCCGGGCCTCGGCGACCTGGAGAGCGGCTTCGGCCGCGTCGAAGTCCTGCTGCGGGATGAGCTGCTGCTGGAGGAGCCGGGTCATACGGTCGCGGGTGAGCCGGGCCTGGGTCAGGTTCGCGGCGGCCTGCTTGACGAGCGCGGTGTCGGCGGGCTCGACGGACCGGACCGAGCTGTCCGGCGCGAGCCCGAGCTGGGCGCGCGCCTGCTCAAGGGCGTTGCGGGACTGGCGTACGCGCAACTCGAAATCGGTAGGGGAGAGCCGTGCCAGGGTCTGACCCCGGCGGACCCGGTCGCCCAGGTCGACGCTGAGGCTGGAGAGCCGTCCGGCGACCTTGGGGCCGAGCTCGGACTCCTCGTCGGCCGCCAGGGTTCCGGACACGACGACGGTGCGCGCGAGCTGCCCGGTCTCGGCCCGGGCCACCCGCACCTCGCGGGGAGGCAGCGACTCGGGCCCACTGAAGCCACCCGATTCGCCTCCGCGGGATTCGCTGCCGCCTTTGTTGTCTTTGTTCGCGGCGGACGCGTTCGTCTCTCCTCCGCAGCCGCTCAGGATCGCTCCCGAAATCAGTACAACAAAAGAAAAAAATCGAAACATGTCTCTCTCCGGTCGGGACGCAAGGCAGGAGGTACTTGAAACGGACCCGCGCGCCCACAGTTGCAGGGGTTTGACTCTAGCTCAGGCCGGGGCGAGTGGATCGGGCCCGAAAGTAACATTCCGGTAAAAAGATTTCAGCCGGTAAAAAGATATCGGCAGCCCGGCCCCCCTGGGTAGGGAAACGCCATTCTGGCTACAACCATTCCTTGCCAGCTCCGTCCACTGGGAGCGCCGGCGTCCTCGCCGGCCACTATCTAGCCTTGGTTAGTGCCGGCGAGACGCCGGCGTTCCCAGTGAGCTCTTCGGCTTCGAGGCTAGCGCTTCGCCGCCTGCTTCGCGACCGCCTCGGCCGCCTTGCGGGCCGCCTCGGGGTCTCCCAGGTAGTAGGACCGGATCGGCGTCAGATCGTCGTTCAGCTCATAGACCAGCGGGATACCCGTGGGGATGTTGAGCCCCACGATCTCCTTTTCGGCGATGCCGTCCAGGTGCTTGACCAGCGCCCGGAGACTGTTGCCATGGGCCACGATCAGCACCCGCCTGCCTGCCCGGAGGTCGGGCACGATGGTGTCGTGCCAGTAGGGGAGGAAACGGTCGATCGTGTCCTTGAGCGACTCGGCGAGGGGCAGATCCTGCTGGGAGAGGCCGGCGTAGCGCCGGTCCTTGCCCGGGTGGCGCGGGTCGTCCGGCGTGAGGGGCGGCGGCGGCGTGGAGAAGCTGCGGCGCCAGACGAGCACCTGCTCGTCGCCATACTGGGCCGCGGTCTCGGCCTTGTTCAGCCCCTGGAGCGCGCCGTAGTGGCGCTCGTTCAGCCGCCAGTTCCGGAGGACCGGGATCCACATCAGGTCCATGCCGTCCAGCGTGAGCCAGAGCGTGCGGATGGCGCGCTTGAGCAGCGAGGTGTGGGCGACGTCGAAGGTGTAGCCGCCCTCATTCAGCAGGCGGGCGGCCTCGCGGGCCTCCTCGATGCCCTTGGGCGTGAGGTCCACGTCGGTCCAGCCGGTGAACCGGTTCTCCAGGTTCCAGGTGCTCTCTCCGTGGCGTAGAAGGACCAGCTTCATCATTCGGTTCTCCCCCCTTTCCATGCGGCCGGAACTCTATCGCAACACCGGGAAAGAGCGGGGCCGGATATGCTACCTGCCATGAAAGCCGTCATCTTCGAGGACGTCCGCCGCGTCGCCTGCGCCACCGTTCCCGACCCATCCATCCTGGACGCCGGGGATGCCATCGTGAGGGTCCAGGCCGCCGCGGTCTGCGGCTCGGACCTCCACGTCTTCCGAGGCCTGGAGATCGGGCTCGACGGCGGCACGGTCATGGGGCACGAGCTGGCGGGCGAGGTGGTGGAGACCGGCTCCGGAGTGACGCGGTTCCGGGCGGGAGACCTGGTGATCAGCCCGTTCACCACGAGCTGCGGCGACTGCTTCTACTGCCGCCTGGGCCTGACCGCCCGTTGCGCGCGGGGCCAACTCTTCGGCTGGGTGCAGGAGGGTAGAGGGCTACACGGGGTGCAGGCGGAGTACGTGAGGGTGCCGCTTGCGGACTCGACCCTCGTTGGCGTGCCCGAAGGGACTCCGCCCGAAGTGGCTCTCCTGGCCGGGGACGTCCTGGCCACGGGCTGGTTCGGGGCCGAGAGCGCGGAAGCTGGTCCAGGGAAGGTGGTCGCCGTGGTGGGCTGCGGCCCGGTGGGCCTGATGGCGGTCGTCGCCGCCCGTGAGTTGGGAGCGGAGCGCGTCTTCGCGGTCGACTCCCTGCCGGACCGGCTGGCCCTGGCGGAACGCTGGGGCGCCGAGCCGGTCGACTTTCGCCGGGAGGATCCCAAAGACCGCATCCGGGAAGCCACGGAGGGCCGGGGCGCCGACAGCGTCGTGGAGGCCGTAGGCACGCCCCAGGCGTCGCGGCTGGCCTTCGATCTGGTGCGTCCCGGAGGCACCCTGGCGGCGGTGGGAGTCCACGTGGAGCACCATCTGGC
>JANOCF010000981.1:0-5453 GCA_031412055.1 Holophagales bacterium
CTCGGCTGGCGGCTCTGGTCGGGCGGCGAGCGGGTGATCTTCGCGCCGGACGCGGTCGTGCACCACCGCTCGAACGCCACCAGCGACCTGCTGGGGCTCTACAACCGCGGCTTCCTCTTTGAGCGCAACGCCTTCCTGACCGCCTACAAGAACTACGAGGCGGGCGTCTGGGAGCGGATCATGCCGGTGCTGATGCTGACCCTGATCGCCCGCACCCAGTCGCTGCTGGTGGATCACAACCCGGGCACCGGCACGCTGCGGGTCGATCCCTACGCGGGCTGGATCGCGAATACGGGCAACGGAACTTCGCCGCCGCCGCCGTCCAATCCTCCGGCCCGGGTGCCGGTCACGCCCGGCAACATCCTGCGCAAGCTCCAGGAGCACGGTCCAATGCAGTTCGTGCGGAAGGTTGTGGAGCGGCTGCGCGATACGCCTCCGCCGCGGCCTCCTTCCTCGCATCCGGACGCTCCGGCCCTGACCGACGAGCGGACCATCGCCCAGCTCCGGGCGATCCACTGGCTGGTCGGCCACCTGGACGGCGCGGCCGAGCGTCGGGCGGAAGTCCAGCGCCGCCGCCGCCGCTCCGACCGCGAGATCTTCGAGCGCTTTCCCCTGTACGTCGTCCCCACCTACCCCGGCGACGCGCACCTTTTCGCCAGCCCCGGCTTCGAAGCCTGGCTCCCCAAGGATCTCCCCCTGGTGCGCGGCACCCTGGAGGAGATCATGGAGATGAAGAGCTGAGAGCTTGTGAAAAAATCTGATGGGCACCACCGGCCCAACGGGCCGGCAGAACGGAGCCCAGGGCTGAGCGTAGCGATGCCCTGGGTAAGGAAGCCACAAGCACAGAGCGCCCTGTAGGGGCGCGAGAGGGCGGTGGGAAGACTCTCGCGGCCCTTCAGGCCGCATGGATGTTTGGCCTGTTTTCCCAGGGCATCGGCCTGCGGCCTCAGCCCTGGGCTGGATTCTCCCGGCCCGTTGGGCCGGCCGGATTGGTTGGCGCCGAAGGGCGATTTTTCACAGGCTCTGAGGGGAAGCCTGACCAGGCACTACGTATTCATAGGGGTGCGCGCTAAGTCATTCTGCTCTATAGGCTTGCTATACACCCTCCGTGAATCGATTTCCGAATTCACGCGCTTCTCATGCCATTGGACGAACGAGACTAGAGACCCCACGCTGTTCACAAACTTGCGGGATCACTGTCCCGCTTTGGCTTCAGCACCGCACTACTCACCCAGAACCCGGTTTTTACTCCAAGGAAGGTCCGACAGAACGAGATCCGGACCGGGGCGCAGGCATGCCCCGCGCCTTGGCTTACTTTGATTGCTCTTGATGAAGGGAGACGACAATGGGACTGACGAACGCACTGAAGCTCTACTCCGGTTTCATCCGCCTGCGGCTCAAGAACGGCGACCCCCGCAACTATGACAAGCACTGGGAGAAGTTCTGGGCCACCGTTGGCAAAACCGGCAGAGACGGCGAGGTGGTCTGGGATGCCGCCGCGGACGTGGCCGCGGCCGAGGACCTGCCGCGCTTCCAGCCCTTCATGGACCGCAGCGTCCCCATTCTCGACCTCGGCTGCGGCAACGGCCGCCAGTCGCGCTACCTGGCCAAGTACTTCGACAAGGTGATCGGCGCCGACGTCGCGCCCTCCGCCATCGAGATCGCCCGCAAGGAGACGACCGAGGAGAAGAACGTCGAGTACCGCGTGCTCGACGCCACCAACCCGGCCCAGGCCGAGGCGTTCCACCGCGAGTTCGGCGACGTGAACGTCTACATCCGGACCGTGATGCACGTCATCCAGAAGGTCGACCGCCCCAAGTTCGTGCAGAGCCTGCGCACGCTGCTCGGCGAGACCGGCGTGCTGTACCAGATCGAGCTCAGCTCCCAGGCGCTCAACTACTTCCGCTCGCTGACGGCCAAGGGCAAGATGGACCTGCCGCCGCTGATCGAGCGGGTGGTCGAGCACGGCGTGGTCCCGGTCGGCTTCGACGCCTCCGAGCGCGAAGGACTCTTCCACGAGTCGCAGTGGGAGCTCCTCAAGGAGGAGTCCGGCATGACGGTCAAGACCATCCCGATCTCCGGCGGCAAGGAAGGCAGCGTTCCCGCCAGCTACCTGATCGTGCGCAACCGCCAGGCCGAACCGGTACGCAAGGCGAGCTGACCCTGATTTTGCCTGGCAGTGTGGCTTGTCGGATGTAGGGGCGCAGCATGCTGCGCCCCTACATCCATGGCGAAGGGTTTGCCCTCCCCGGGACCCCGGGGATGATGCCCTGTTAAGCTGTACCCATGGCGGTCGAATTCTCGGTGGTCATCCCCACCCACAACCGGCTCGAAGTGCTCGCCGAGGTCATCCAGGCGCTGGAGTTCCAGGACCAGCCGCCATCCTTCGAGGTGGTGGTCGTGGACGACGGCTCCACCGACGGCACCGCCGACTGGCTGCGCAGCCGCACCTTCAACCTGACCCTGCGGATCCTCACCCAGGAGAACCGCGGCCCGGCCGCGGCGCGCAACACCGGCGTGGCCGTCGCGGCCGGCGAATGGGTGGCCTTTCTGGGGGACGACACCGTCCCCTCGCCAGGATGGTTGAAAGCCCACCGCGAGGCCCATCGGACGCGCGGCGACGACCTCCATCTGGCCGTCATCGGCTACACCGGATGGCACAGGCGGATGCGCCTCAACCCCTTCCTCAGGTACATCAACGAGCACGGACTGCAGTTCGGATACGCCCTGATCAAGGATCGCGAAGACGTGCCGTTCAACTTCCTGTACACGTCGAACCTTTCGCTTCGCCGCGACCTGCTCCTGGCCGAACCGTTCGATCTGCGCTTCCCGTACGCCGCCTGGGAAGATATCGAGCTCGCTTACCGTTTGAAAAGACGAGGGTTACGGCTCGTGTACGAACCTTCGGCCACCGTGGCGCACGATCACCCCACGGATTTCGCCCGTTTCTCCACCCGGCAGGAGAAAGCGGGCTACTGCGCCGTGGTCTTCTACCGCCTCCACCCCGAGCTCGGTCCGTTCCTCGGAGTCGGCCCGGACGGCCCGCCGCCGTTGCCTCCCGAAGCACGGCAGAGGTGGCTGGAACGGCTGGTTCATGCATTGCAATTGGGGCCGGTCGGCATCCCGAAACTTTGGGAAGAGGTGCTCCGGTACCATTACATTCGAGGCTTGCACCGCGCCTGGTCTGAGCTTGGCGCAGCGCAGGAAAAGGAGAATAGAGATGAAAGCCCCAAGACGAGCAGCCGCACGCATCCGTGACGCTCGCTCGATCCCCCTGCTGGCTCTGCTGCTGGCCACCCTGAGCGCGCCTCTTTCGGCGGGCGAGCGGGAGCAGCCCCGCGGCGGCTCTTCAGGGGACCGCCACGCCGTTCCGAGCCAGGGATCGAGCGGCGGCGGCCGCAGCGACGGCGGATCCAGCCCGCGCTTCGATCCACCTTCAAGGCAGCCTTCTTCGCCGCCCCCCTCGACGTCCTCGGGCGGCGGGTCGGACCGCGGCCGCGAGCCGCGGGTCGCGGTGCCGCGGTCCGGCGGCAATGGCAGCGGCAGTGACAACGACTACCTGCGCCGCCAGCGCCCGCACGACAACGACCGGGGCGGCCGCAATGGCCGTGGTGGCTACTATGGCGGCGGCGGCGGGTACTACGGCGGCGGCTACTACGGGTACTACCCGCGCTACCTCTACTACGGCCCTTCCTGGGGCTGGGGTTTGGGCTGGTGGTGGGACGATCACCTCTGGTACGGAGCGTATCCGGGCCGCTACCACTACCCTTACGGCTACGACCGCTACGACCGCTATGACCGGTACAACCGCAACAGCCGCTATCGCGAGGACTACAACACCGCGGGCGCCCTGGATCTGGACGTCGCCCCCGGCCGTACGCAGGTCTGGCTGGACGGCCGCTACACCGGCACGGTAGACGACTTCGACGGCTTCCCCGAGTACCTGTGGCTGGACAGGGGCACGTACGACCTCGTGCTCTTCCTCGACGGCTACAAGACCGTCGCCCGGCAGATCACGGTCCGCCCGGGCTCGGTGATGAGCATCGACGACCGGCTGGAGCGCGGCGAGTCGGTGCGGCCCGAGGATCTCGCGACCAAGACGCACGACCGGCGCGACGAGCGCGTCCGCTCCGAGGAGGAGCGGCGCGAAGAGATCTCACGCCGGGATCGTGACCGCGACCGCGACGACATGGCCGACTGGCGCGAGCGCGCCCGGCGGCGCATGGAAGAGCGCGACCGGTACGAGCGGGATCGGGACGATGAGGCGGAAGAGGCTGAAGACGAAGACGACGAGGACGACGAGGACCGGGAGGAGCGTAGCGGGTCGGTGAACGACATCGGCCGCCTGCGCCTGGAGATTCTGCCCTCCGACGCCTCGGTCTACATCGACGGCCGCTTCATCGGCACCGGCTCCGACGTGCAGCGGATGCGCGAAGGACTGCGGCTCGAGCCCGGCGAGCACCGGATCGCGGTGGTCCGCCCCGGCCACAAGGCCGAGGAGCGCGAGTTCACCGTCGGCGCCGGCAAGAGCGTCGAGATCGACATCGAGCTGGAATCGATGGAGTAACGCGTTCGGGTCTGAAGGTGTGCAAGCGGCCGGCAGGGATCGATCTCCCCTGCCGGCCGTTTCTCTTTTCCGGGATCAGTCCAGGATCAGCTTAGAAGGTCTGGCCGGTGGGCAGGTCGAAAGTGACCGGCTTGTCGGAGACGTGCTCGGAGGCCAGGCTGGTGCCCGCGGCCAGACCGTTCACGCGGTCGATTCCCATCTTCTGATAGACGGGGCAGTGGCCGGTGGCTCCGCGCCAGAGCAGCGGCAGGCCGCTCAGAGCGGCGAGACCCATCCCGCCCTTGTTGCGGCGGCGGCTCCGCAGAGCCAGGGCGGCCAGGGCGACTCCGCCCAGGACCGAGGCCCAGCGCTCGGTCTTGCCCACGTTGACGGTGCCCAGGTTCTCCCGGTTGAGCACACTGCCGAGCTTCTCCCGGTTGAGACCGGACCACTTGTTGTTCGCGAGGCTGCCATTTTCGGTTGCCATGCGATCTCCTTCCTTGATTGAGTAGGGGGGACCTTCCTGGGTGCTCAGGCAGGATGAGACGGGAAAGCGGACTGATCGGCAGCGACAAGAGAGCACCCTCGGTTGTCGGATCGCGCTGCCGACCGTCCTGTCTCCTGTCTGTTTCAAGGGTCGTGCCACGGCGTAAATCCAAGCTGGGCGGGGATTTGGCGGTGGAGGCCCACGGAGAGACGCAGGGGAGGAGGCGGAAAGATGGTTCTTTTTGCAAACGCCGCCCCGGATCGTGCACCGGGAAACAAGGCTGATCCTTCGGTGGAGTGCGGGCAGTAATCTGTCCTGCTGTCCTGAAAGCCCCGTAGGGGCTCAGGCGTAAAGCCTGGGGTTTCAACCCCAGGTCCAGGGCAGTCCCAAGAAATTTCAAGTCCCGAAGGGACGCAGGGG
>JANOCF010000982.1:0-4580 GCA_031412055.1 Holophagales bacterium
GTCAAGCGCGGCTACCGCATGCAGCACGGCAGCCCGTACGACCTGATGCCCACCATGGCGTGGCTGACGGGGCTGCCGGTCGCCACGGACCTGCCCGGCAAGCCGCTCACCGAAGCGTTCGACGAGGCTTTCGTCAAGTCGTTGCCGATCGTCAACGTGCCGACCTACGGCACGCGGGAGACGGGGCCGCTGATGGCGTCGGCAGCCGACAAAGAGATGATCGAAAGCCTGCGCCAACTGGGTTATATCCAGTGACGGGACTCGCGGTCATCACCGGCAGCTCGGGCCTCATCGGCAGCGAGACCGCCCGCTTCTTCCACGACCGCGGCCTGGACATCGTGGGCATCGACAACAACCTGCGCCGCTACTTCTTCGGCGAGAGCGGCTCGGTCGAGTGGAACACCGAGAGCCTGCGCCGGACGCTGCCGCGGTTCACTCACCACGATCTGGACATCCGGGACGAGGAGGGGATCCACCGCTTGTTCCGCGACCTGGGGCCGCGGATCTCCGTCGTGATTCACGCCGCGGCCCAGCCGAGCCACGACTGGGCCGCTCGCGAGCCCGTGACCGACTTCACGGTCAACGCCAACGGTACGCTGGTGATGCTGGAGGCCGTCCGCCGCCACTGTCCCGAGGCGCCGTTCCTGTTCACGTCCACGAACAAGGTCTACGGCGACCGGCCCAACTCACTGCCGCTGGTGGAGCTGGAGACCCGCTTCGAGGTCGATCCGTCTCACCCCTACCGCGCGCACGGCATCGACGAGGAGCTGAGCGTCGATCAATCGATGCACAGCCTTTTCGGGGTCAGCAAGACCGCGGCGGACCTGATGGTGCAGGAGTATGGCCGCTACTTCGGGCTGCGCACCGGGACGTTCCGCTGCGGCTGCCTCACGGGCGCGGCCCACTCCGGCGCCCAGCTCCACGGCTTCCTGTCCTACCTGGTCAAGTGCGCCATGAACGGCACCCCGTACACGATTTTCGGCTACAAGGGGAAGCAGGTGCGCGACAACATTCACGCCCAGGACGTGGCGAGCGCCTTCTGGTGCTTCTTCGAGCAGCCGCGGGCCGGCGCCGTCTACAACCTGGGAGGCTCGCGCCACAGCAACTGCTCGGTGCTGGAGGCCATCGACCTCATCGAAGAGATCGGCGGCCACCGTCTCCAGTACACGCTCTCGGACGAGGCCCGCGCCGGCGATCACATCTGGTGGATCAGCGACGTGCGGCGCTTCCAGGCCGACTACCCGGGGTGGAGCTTCCGCTTCGGACTGCGCTCCATCCTCGAGGAGATGGTGGAGAAGGCGCGCGCTTGAAGAGCGTGCTCATCACGGGCGGCGCGGGGTTCGTCGGCGCGAGCCTGGCCGCGTCCTACCGCGAGACGTATCCGGCTGCGCGAGTGGTTGCTCTGGACAATCTGCGGCGCCGGGGTTCCGAGCTGAACCTGGCGCGGTTCCGGCGCCTGGGGATCGAGTTCGCGCATGGCGACGTGCGCTCCGCTCACGATCTTGAAGCGGTGGAGGGAACCTTCGACCTCGTGATCGATGCCTCGGCCGAACCGAGTGTTCTGGCAGGGCTGAGCGGCTCGCCTCATTATGTACTGGAGACGAATCTTGGAGGAACGCTGAGCTGCCTGGAGCTGGCACGCCGCAGGGCGGGCGCGTTCGTCTTTCTCTCGACCTCGCGGGTCTACTCGATGGCTCCCCTGAAGCAGCTCCGCCTGCGGGAGGAAGCGACGCGCTTCGAGATGGAGGAGGAGCAGCCCTGGCCCGGCGCCGGCGTCCACGGGATCGCGGAAGAGTTTCCCACCCACCTGCCGCGCTCGCTTTATGGAGCGAGCAAGCTGGCCGCCGAATTGATCGTTCAGGAGTACGCCGACACCTATGGATTGCGGGCCGTGATCGATCGCTGCGGCGTGATCGCCGGTCCCGGCCAGTTCGGCAAGGTGGAGCAGGGAGTGTTCACCCTCTGGATGGCCGCCCACGTCTTCGGAAAGCCGCTCCAGTACAAGGGTTTCGGCGGGACCGGCAAGCAGGTCCGCGACCTCCTGCACCCTCGCGACCTGTTCGACCTGCTGGAGCAGCAGGTGCCCCGGATCGAGCCGGGCGAGGCCGGAGTGTTCAACGTCGGCGGCGGCCGGGAGATCTCCACGTCCCTCCTGGAGCTGACGGCGCTCTGCCGCGAGATCACCGGCCGCGAGGTGCCCGTGGGCAGCGAGCCTGAAACCAGCCCGGTGGACATCCCGCTCTTTCTCACCGACTCCGGCCGCGTCCGGGAGCGTTTCGGCTGGACTCCACGGGTCGGGCTCCGCGAGCTGATTGAAGACATTCACGCTTGGCTCGTGGAGAACCGGGCGGAGCTGGCAGCCATCTTCGGATGATCGGCCCCGTCACCCGTCTCGCCAAGGGGATCCACGCGCGGATGAAGCGCGGAGGATCGAACGTCGCCCTGCCGCGTCCGCTGTTCCTGGTCCTCCGGCACGTGCTCCGTCCGGGCCTGACCGACCTGCTGGCGCGGGAGCTGCGCCCCGGACAGGTCGTGCTCGACGTTGGAGCCAACATCGGCTACTACAGCGTGGTCGCGTCGAGCCTGGTGGGGCCGGAGGGCCGCGTGCTCTCCATCGAGCCGGACCCGTCCCACTTTGAGCGGCTGCGCCGGTCGCTGGCGGCGAACGGCTGCCACAATGCCAAGCCGCTGCAAGTCGCGGCAGCCGACCGCGAGGGCGAGCTGGAGCTGTACCTGTCGGAGGAGAACTCCAGCGATCACGCCGCCTACCCGGTGCCGGGCCGGCAGCACGTGACCGTGCGCTCGGCGGACCTCGACACCCTGGCGGATGAGCAGGGGCTCGGAAAGGTGGACTTCATCAAGATCGACGTCCAGGGGTTCGAGCCGGCCGTGTTCCGAGGGATGCGCGGCATCCTGGCGCGGAACCCGGACATCCGGATCGTCACCGAGCTCTGGCCCGAAGGGCTGCTGCGGGCCGGCTTCGATCCCGCGCAGCTCCTGCGCGAGATCGTCGGCCACAGGTTCGGGCTGGGCCTCGTGGAGGAGCGCAAGGCCGCGGCGCGTCCGATCAGCATGGAAGAGGCCCTGGACCTGTGCGGCGAGAGCGGATGGATCGATCTCCTGCTGACCCGGGGAGCGAGACGGTGACTCCGCCGACCGTCTGCTTCTTCCAGGCCTACAACCGCACCTACGGCCGATCCGAGGCGCTGCTCGCCGGGCTGCGCGAGAACGGCTTCCCGGTAGTGACCGCGCAGGTGAACCGTCCCGGGCTGGCGCGCTACCCGCTGGCCATCCTCCGCTTCCTGCGCCGGGTGCGGGCTACGGACGTGGTCATCGCGAACTTCCGCTGCTACGAGATCTTTCCGCTGCTGCGACTGCTCACCCGCAAGCCGATCCTCTACGACGCCCATCTCTGCGTCTGGCAGGCGGTCTGCGAAGAGCGGAAGTGGTTTCCTCCGGACTCGCTCCGGGGCCGCCTGCTGCTTTTTTTCGACCGCTTCAACTGCCGGCTCGCCGACCACGTGCTGACCGACACCCAGGCGCACCGGGACTTCTTCATCGAGACCCTGCGGGTGCCGCCCGAAAAGATCACCGCGATCTACATCTCCTGCGAGGACGAGCTGTTCCAGCCGCAGCCGTCGCCGCCAGAATCAGGACCGCCCCCCACCGGATCGACCGTTTTCTGGGCGGGCACGGGCATCCCGCACCAGGGCCTGGACGTGATCTATGAAGCGTTCCGGGAGTTGGAGCGGAGAGGCGTGGACGTGGTCCTCCGCCTCGCGGGCTGGAGCGGGATCGTGGAGGGTATTGCGCAGCGCGCGCGCAAGGACGGGCTGCGCAACATCGTCTTCCTGCGCAACATCCCGCGCCGCGATGTGGTGGAGGAGACCGCGGCTGCCGACATCACCCTGGGTGGACCGTTCCTCGCGATCCCCAAGACGACCCAGGTGATCGCGGGCAAGGTCTTCGAAATGATCGCGATGGGCAAACCCGTGATCGTCGGAGACAGCCCCGCGGCCCGCGAGCTGTTCGTGGACGGAGAGAACGCCGTGCTCTGCCGGATGAGCTCGCCCGAAGCCCTGGCGGATGCCGTCGCGAAGCTCGCCGCGGACCCGGCGCTCCGCCAGCGGATCGGCGCCGGCGGCTACGATCTCTACGATCGCCGCCTGCGCCCCGGGATCAACGTGCGACCACTGCTGCCCGTGCTTGTCGATCTGGCGCGGCGGTAGCTCAGCGGCCGCCGGCGGAGAACTTGCGCGTCCGGTACAACTGCAGCCGGTGGATCCAGCCTTCAAGGCCCGCCGCGGTCACCAGGCCGAGGCTGCCGACGAGCACGGCGCGCCACAGGGCGGTCCAGAAGGTGAGCGCGGGGCCGTGCTGGAGATCGCTCAGGAGCGTCTCCAGGTTGCTGGCGGCAAAGACAGCGGCCCACAGCACGAAGGCGGCTCCGAAGACCAGGCCCCACAGCGTGATGCGAGGGTAGACGCGCTCCGCCGGCACCTCGCCGGCCGAGCCCTTCTCGAGCTCGACCAGGAGCCGCTCGACCTCGCTCCAGTAGCGGGTCTGCCACCAGCGGTCGC
>JANOCF010000983.1:0-3114 GCA_031412055.1 Holophagales bacterium
ACGAGGTGCTGCCGCGCTTCCGCGGGGACATCCACAAGGCGAACTAGCGGACCTCTGACGCGACTCGCTGCCGGCATAGGCGCTAACTTTAGCTACCATTACCGTTGTTGGGTGTAGGGGCGCAGCATGCTGCGCCCCTACCGGGCCACTCCTCGGGGACCGGCAGCGATCCGTTGCGGCTGCCGCAGGATCGGGAGCGGATGCCGGTCGATCCGGAAGGGCTTCCCGACCTCCCGGAGCGGATACCGGACCTCCGGAGCGTATGCCGGACGTCCGGGAGAGGCTCCCGGAGGTGCCGGAGCGGATGCCGGAAGTCCGGGAGAGGCTGCCGAAGGTCTGGGAAAGGCTCCCCGAAGTCCGGGAACGGCCGCCGGAAGTCTGGGAAGGGATGCCGGAGGTCCGGGAGAGGCTGCCGAAAGTCTGGAAAGGCTCCCCCGAAGTCCGGGAACGGCTGCCGGAAGACCGGGAATCGTTTCCGGAAGGCGCGGAACGGTCGCCGGAAGACCAGGAGAGGGTGCCGGAAGGCGCGGAGTGGCCGCCGGAAGTCCGGGAATGGCCTCCGAAGGCGCGGCGCGGTCGCTGGAAGGACCGGAAAGCGCTCCGGAAGCGTCGGAGAGACTCCGGAAGGTGAAGAACGAAGAGCGGAAGCGCCGGAGAGGACGTCGCCTGCCCCGGGAGGGGCTCCGAGTCCAGGATCGTGAGGCACGAGCGCCCCCCTCCTGGCCCCCAGAGCCGACCCTCCCCCTCCCCGGGGGGAGGAACCCCCGCCCTAGATCGCCTCCACCTCACCCCCGGGCAGCCACCGGGCCCGCTCGCCGGTCCTGAACAGCCTTTCGTCCGTGTCCGGGTGCACGGCGAAGCGCTCGCCGCTGCGCGCGGGGTCTCGCCAGTAGCCTCGGGCCAGCCCGATCCCTCCGACGTAGAGATCCCCCGGCACCCAGAACGGCCGCAGCTCCAGGCGGCCGTCGAGCACGTGCACGCTCTGGTTGGAGAGCGGCCGGCCGAACCCGGAACCGTCTTCATCGATGGCGGTCCACACCGAGGTCTCCAGCGATCCACGAAGCCAGCCGATCCGTGCTCCGGGGCGAGCCTGGCGGATCCTTTCCGGGAGGTCCGGGGCAGGCTCGCCCCCGCTCAACAGGAGCACCCGCGGGAGCCAGGATCCGGCGTCCAGGAGCGACTCGACCATCGCCGGCGGCCCGGCCAGCACCGTGATGCGGTCGCGCCTGATCTGCTTTGCGAGATCGGTCCCCTCTGGAAACACCACCGTGCCGCCGGCCGCGAGCGTGCCGAAGATCTCCAGCAGCGAGCCTCCCTCGGACAGCGGTGAGAGGGCGAGCGTCCGGTCCGACGGGCCGATGCCGAAGCGTTGGACGAGGTCCAGGACCAGATTGGCCGCGCCCCGGTTTTCCAGCATCACCCCGGAAAGGATGCAGGCGAGATCCTTGGGCGAAGCCGAAGGTACGGCGGGTGGCCCCTCGGGCAGATCCCCGGCACTCAGGTCCTCGACCATGACTCCGACGATCTCCTCGGGCCAGTCCATGGCATCCGCGAGACCTTCGCGGGTGACCGCCAGCTCGATCCGGCCGTGCTCCAGGGAGGAGCGGAAGCTCTCCCGCGGCAGCCCCGGGTCCAGCGGGAGATACGGGGCGCCCGCGGCGAGGACTCCCAGCAGGGCAGCCACCATCGCCTCTCCAGGTTCCAGGGTCACGGCGACCGGCGAGTTGCGGCGCGCTCCCTGCCGCTGGAGAAGGTGGCCGATCCGGTCCGAGTCGCGGAGCAGCTCGCCATAAGTTGCCGATCCTCCCCCGGCGAGCACCGCCGGACGGTCAGGCTGCTTCCGCGCCTGGAGCGCGAACAGCTCCCGCACGAAGGGCTCGGGCAGGGGAGCGCCCGTCGTGTTGAAGGCCACCATGCGGGCGAGCTGCTGCGCCGGAATCAGCCGGCGCCGGACCTCGCGCAGCGCCGGCCCCGCGGCGAGACGGCGGAGGAAGTCGCGGAAGGCGTTGGTCAGGGCATCGGCCATCCCCTCGGGGAAACTGTCTTCGGACACGTCCCAGAGCAGCAGGAGCCCGCCCTCGCGCTCGGCGGCCTGGAGGCGGAGGAGCCGCGCGGGCTCGCGCCCCCGGGCCGGCCTGCGGGGACCGGAGTCGTCCGCCTCCTGCGTGTCCTGCCCGAACAGCCGGGGAGGCAGCGCCACCGCCACGGTCGAGGGGGGAAGCCCTTCGGGCCGGACCGAGCGCGTCAGAGGGTAGGAGAGGTCGCGCCGGAGACGCTCCTGGAGGGCGAAGGCGCGCTCCTCGAAGGGACCCGGGGCGGCGCCGTCCAGCTCCAGCGGGACCCACACGCCCGCGGGCGCCCCGGCGATCGAGAGATCGACGGTGAATCGGGGCTCCTCGCTCCATGCGGCGAGGACGTCGGCCAGCGAGGCGAGGAGCAGCGAGGCGGGGGCGAGGCCGGACTGGGCTACCCGGGCACGCAGCTCTCCCCAGGTATCGGCATCCAGTTCCGACAGCCGCCGTCTCGTGGAGGTGCCCGGTGGATCGGCCGGCAGGGCCGGAGCGGCGGGCAGCGCCGGCGCGCGGTCCTCCCAGTAGTCCAGGGGAGAGTCGAAGACCTTCTCCGGAGGGCGGCCGGGAGCTTCGGGCGCGAAGACCAGCCAATCCAGACTTTGGACGCTCTCCGCGAGGGCATCCACCCGCACCCGGAGGCGCGGCGGAAGGTCCGCGGAGCCGGCTGTACCGGCGATCGTCAGACGGCCGGCCTCGGTTTCCCTCGCCCCGGGGTCCAGCGCCGACAGGTCGACGATCCGCAGGGCCGAGGGCGGAAGCCGGAGGCTCCGGGCCAGGGCCGCGGGGTCCATCGTGGCGGGCGAGCTGTCACAGTTCTTCACGCTTTTCTGTCCATTGTAAAAGGTCCCGGCGTTTTGCAACTCCTCGCCGGTCCTCCTCCAGGAAGCCGAACGGATGTTCTAGAAAAAAACACCGGCCCGGGTGTCCCGCCAGAAGCGAGTGTCCACACTAATAGGACGTCGTACGCTGTACACAATGAATTCGGTCCCGCGGTGAACGGTCGCTCCGCTCACGGTTTGTGGACCATCCAATGGAGGGAGAC
>JANOCF010000984.1:0-2893 GCA_031412055.1 Holophagales bacterium
CGAGAAGGTTCCAAACCGAGAAGGTGCCACCGAAACCAAGAAGGAACGGGTACGCCGAGCGGCCTCTAGCCCGCACGATCCTCCATTACGGAGTCGTCGGCCCTGAAAATCGGCCGATTGAGCCTGCTTGTAAGGGGGAAGCACTGCCATTTCGAGGTGTTCTCCGACGATCGAGCGCCTCAAACCTCCCATAGGGACACACCTTTTCCGGGCCGCTTGCGCGAGCAGCCAGGATGAGGGATGAGGTGTCTGTCGTCGTGGAGGAGAACGGCAGAAGGCGCTATGGAGCCGGTCCCGGGCACAACTGCACGAAGGGGAGACCGGGAGGGAACGAGCCGACCGGGAAGTTGGCCGTCCGGTCTCCGTGTCTCAACTTCTCCGAAGCCTCCCGGAACGCCGCCACAAACTTCGCGTAGGCCTCCCAGAGCTCTCTTCTCGCGGCCCTGGTTGCCGCGTGGAATCCAGGGCTTGGCGACTTTTTCGTCTTGCTCGGCCACGTGTGGGGGTGTTGCCTCAGGATCGCAGCGGCTCCGAGCGGCTTGACCCCTGTGCGCCTGCACTCGGCCGCAGCTTCGGCCTCGATCTGTTGGACCAGCCCCGCCACCCGTTCCCGGTATTGCTCTGCTGAGAGGCGCCGCCAGCAGGGTAGATGGGAGAGAACGACCGTCTCCTGCTCCGTGTGCTCGTAACGGGTGAAGCTCTCGCCCCGCAGGCGCGCTCCGTACTCCTTGGTGCGATCGAACCAGGTGCCGGTCAGGGCTTCTCCGTCCAGGACAGCGCGGACCATGTGGACTCCCGGCCAGTCGCGAGGGCTCGCCACCAGTCCCTCCTTGCAGCCGTTGGCGAGGATGTACCGGAGGCGGTCTACCTGGGCGGCCTCCTCGTTGCTGATCACGATGGCGGTATAACGGCGCGACCAGACCTTGTCCTTCCAGCCTTGGAGCCGGCAGACCTCCCGGGCGAGGTTGGACTGGAAGTACTCCATGAAGTCGGCCAGGCGCTTGGCGTCCGGGACCCACAGGGTCAAGTGGTAGTGGGTCGAGAGGAACACGTGCCCTTCCGGAGGGTGGCCACAAGGGCCACCCCTACATCTATCCATCAATCGGACTGTGACGGGGCGCCTAGTCCTCCGGCGCCGGCTTCGAATCGCCGAGCTGCACGAACGCGTCCCGCACCTTGGCCTTGAACTCAATCCCGTCGCGAGGGGATCCTGGACATCCCAACCCGGCTGCAGCAGACGTTCGACCTCCCACCGCCGTTCACGTTCCTGCGGGTGCCCCTCGGGCGGCAAAGCCGGGGTGATATACTGGCCCCCTACCCTACCAGGAACAGACTGCTTCGAGGACGCCATGGCCGATATCGTCAAGGATGTTCGTTTCGCTTTTCGCCTGCTTGCGAGGAGCCCGCTTGTCACGATTGTCGCCGTGGGGTCCCTGGCTCTCGGCATCGGCTCCACCACCGCCGTCTTCAGCCTCGTGGACGCGCTGCTCCTCCGGCCCTTGCCCGCCGTGCAGGGTCCCGAGTCCCTGGTCGCGGTCGTCGGCGTCCAGGCCAAGACACCGGAACGGTTCCGCCGGATCGCCTGGGGCGACTACCTCGACTATGCCGGCCAGAAAAGCGTGTTCTCCAACCTCGCGGCCACGGCGGACTGCGATCTGAGCCTGACCCACAACGGACCTGCGGAGCGGCTGTCCGGCGTCGCCGTGTCCACCAACTACTTCAGCACCCTCGGCCTCAAGCCGGCCCTGGGCCGCCTGCTCTCGGCCGACGATGAGGAGGCGCTCGTGGCCGTCCTCGGCTACGGCCTGTGGCAGCGCCGCTTCGGCGGCGATCCCGGAGTCCTGGACTCCGTGATCCAGCTCAACGGCAAGAGCCTGACCGTGGTCGGAGTCGCGCCCAGGGGGTTCACGGGCACCAGTCTGAGGACCCGGCAGGAAATCTGGCTGCCTCTCGGCGCCTACCCGAAGGTGGCCGCCGGCGTCCTGGCCTCGTTCTCCGGCACCCAGGACCGCAAACAGGAATGGCTCGACCTCCTGGGAAGGCTGGCGGCCGGGGTGAGCCCCGAGCGTGCCCAGAGCGCACTGGACGTGGTCGCCGAGCGGCTGGCCGCGTCGTATCCCGAGGCCGCAGGGCGCGGCGTCCGGGTGCTGCCGTTGACCGAGGTCGCCCTGGGGACGGGCAACCGTCCGGCGCTCCAGAGCTTCGTCACGAGGCTCATGGCGGTCACGGCCCTGGTCCTGGCCGTCGCCGTGATCAACGTGGCAGGGCTGCTCCTCACCCGTGCGCTCGCCAGGCAACACGAGATCGCCACGCGCCTGAGCCTCGGAGCGAGCCGCGGGCGACTGGTCCGGCAGTTCCTCGTCGAATGGCTGGTCCTGGCGCTGCCCAGCCTCGCCGGCGGGCTCCTGCTGGCGAAAGCCGGCCTGCCGCTTCTCCAACGGCTCGAGCTGCCCGTGTACCTTGCGGTGCGCGACTACGCCCTCTCCTCCCGCACGCTGGGTTTCGCGGTCGCCGTCGCGCTGGCAAGCTGCCTGGCCTTCGCGCTCGGGCCCGCTCTCCAGTCCGCGCGCACCTCGATCGTGCCCGCGCGGAGCGGAGAGGTGCGCCGCGGGCACCGCTCGGGTTTCGCGCTGCGCGACCTCCTCGCCGGCGTCCAGGTGGCGCTCACGCTCCTGATCCTGATCGCCGCAGGGCTCCTGCTCCGCACCGTCGCCAAGCTCGGCGCGATCGATCCCGGATTCGATCCCTCGCGCGTCCTGGCGGTTTCGATCGACCTCGCGCCGGCCGGGTACGACGGGCCTCGCGTCGCGGCGTTCTACCGCGACCTGCTCGAACGGCTCAGGGGCCTGCCCGGAGTCGAGGAGGCGAGCCTGGCGTCGGCGCTGCCGGTGAT
>JANOCF010000985.1:0-5482 GCA_031412055.1 Holophagales bacterium
CGTAGAAGGCGAACGTGGTGCCGAGCGGGAACAGGAGGAGGATCGAGCCGCGCAGCGCGGACGGCGGCACGTCCTTGACCAGCCGCGTCATCTTGAACCGGTCGAGCGGATGGGCTCCGGCCTGGACCGTGTACTCGGTGCGCACCAGGTTGCGGTCGTGGCTCACCGCCGTGCCGGTGACCTGGTAGGGACCGGCAGCCAGGGCCTGCGACGCGTTCAGAAGACACAGCATGGAGACAGCGGCGACTGCGAAGGACGAATGCTTCATCAGTTCGGCTCCTTTCAAAAAGTGGGAGATCCACCATACTTACACCTATGGAGACACGCAAACTTTTGACCACCTCTCTCGTTGTTCTGGTCCAGACGCTGGCCCTGGCGGCCTGCCGGTCCGAGCCGAAGCACGGAGCCGAACTGTCCGCCGGCGAGCCTCCGGCCCCGTACGGGCGGGTGGTCTCCGCGGGCAGCCTGACCGTCCCGAGGGCCGCCCACACGGCCACGGCGCTGGCGGACGGAACGGTGCTGATCGCGGGCGGCTGCTCCGAGGAGAGCTGCGAGCCCGGAGAGGGCAGCACTACGTTCGAGGTCTACGATCCGAAGGCGGGCACCTTGGCGCCGGGACGCCTGGCCGGAGCCCGGATCGGCCACACGGCCACGCGTCTGCCGGACGGGCGCGTGCTCCTGGCTGGAGGCTGGAGCGGCTCCTCCCCCACCGCCGGCACCGAGATCTACGACCCTGCGAGCCGGACCACCCGTCCCTCCTCTTCCCTGGGCGCGGCTCGCGGAGGGCACACCGCCACACCGCTGCCGGACGGCACCATCCTCTTCGCGGGCGGTATGAGCGGCGGGGACGGCCAGGCTCTCCTGGACCTGGCCGAGGTCTACGATCCGAAGACGGGGACGTTCCGGTCCGTGGGGCGCCTGCTCGCGCCGCGGTCCGGGCACGTGGCCGTGGTGCTGCGGGACGGCCGGGTGCTCCTGGCCGGCGGGGACGGTCCGGGAGGCGAGGTCCTGGCGAGCGCCGAGGTCTACGTGCCCGAGGTCGGCCGGTTCGCGGAGGTCTCCGCCATGACCGTGCCCCGCCACAAGCACGCGGCCGCGCCGCTGCCGGACGGCCGGGTCCTGGTGGTAGGAGGATCGGACGACCGCGACTTCCAGGGGCGGTATGCCAGCGCGGAGCTGTTCGATCCGGAGCGGGGCGAGTTCACCCGCCTGCCGGACATGGGAAGCCGCCGCTTCAAGCTCGCCGACGCGGTGGTGGCGCTGCCCGGCGGCCAGGTCTTCGTGGGCGGAGGAGGTCCGGCCGCGGAGCTGTTCGACCCCGCGGCCGGCGTGTTCCGGCAGGTGGATGGGAGCCTGGACTCCGTCTGGTCGTTCGCCGCCGCCGCGCTGCTGGCGGACGGCTCAGTCCTGGTCACCGGCGGCTACGACGACCGGATCCGGCTCACGGCCGGGATGTGGAGGTACCAGCCGAGGCCCTAGCGGGCCGGAGCCACGCCCAGCACCCGCTCGAGGAAGGCGGCCACCCGGCGGTAGGCGGCCACCCGGTTGGTCAGCTTCCGGATGCCGTGCCCCTCGTCCGGGAAGCGGAGGTACTCGACAGTCCCCCCTTGCTGGCGGATGCCCTCCACGAACGCGTCCGACTCGGTGACCGGGTCGCGCGGATCGTTGGCGCCGTGGATCACCATCAGCGGCGCCTTGACCCGCGCGACGTGCGTGATGGGGCTGAGCTGCCGGAAGAACTCCCGGTCCTGCGGATCGTCGATGTTGCCGTACTCGATCCGGTCGCTCGCCTTGAGGCCCGGAGAGGTCCCCTCCAGGGCCGTGACCCAGTTGGACACGCCGACGAACGACACGCCGCCCAGGAAGCGGTCCGGATGCGCGGTCAGCGCCGCGAAGGTCATGTACCCGCCGTAAGAGCCGCCCATCACTGCGGCGCGGGAGGCATCGACCCGGCCGTCGCGAGCCAGAAAGTCGAGGGCGTCCGCCATGTCGTTGACCGCGTTCGGACGCAGGCGCTGGTTGTCGAGACGGGTGAAGGTCTTGCCGTAGCCCGTGGAGCCGCGGAAGTTGAGGTCGAGGATGGCGATGCCCCGGGTGAGGAGATACTGGACGACGGCATCGAAATCCGGCCGGGCCTGGCTCGTCGGACCGCCGTGGACCCCCAGCAGCACCGGCGGCCTGGCGCCGGCGGCTCCCGCGGGAGCATTCTTCGGCATGTAGAGCAGGCCGTGGAGCCTCACGCCGTCCCGCGCCGGGAAGTCGAGATGGCGGGGCACCACGAAGGACTCGGAATTGAGCCCGGCCATCGCGGAGTGCGTGGCCCGGCGGGCCTCCTTGCCGCGCACGTCCCAGGTCCAGATGTCGCCCGGGACCGTCGGCCCGATGACGTTGATGGCGAGGATCGGGGCCCGCTTCGCGAAATCCGGAATGTAGATCCCGGGGGGCAGCTCCGGCACGGTCATCTCCCGCCCATCTTCCAGATCACGCGCGTGGAGCACGCTGTAGCCCCCCTCATTGGTGGCCCAGACCAGGTATCTCCCCTCGTGCTTGTCCAGGTCCGCGGCCTCGACGTCGTGCTCCGGGGTCGCGACCCACTTCAGCTCGCGGCGTTCCAGGTCGTAGAAGGCGAGCCCCTTGAAGTCCCTGTCCTGGTCGGTGACCACGTAGAATCCGCTGCCGTCCGGCTTCCAGGAGAAGCTCCCGTAGTAGGCGGCCACCTCGGGCTTGAACAGGGTTTCGAGCTTGCCGCTCTCCAGGTCCAGGAGGTGGACGTCCTCGGCGTCCTCGCCGCGGGTCTCGGCGAGGAGCAGAGAGGTCCCGCCGGGATGCCAGGAGGCGACGTACAGCCCCAGGCGTCCCTTGAGCACCAGGCGGTCCTTGCCGGACTCCACCTCGACCACGTGGATGTCGTACGAGTCGCTCCCCTCGGGGGTCGAAGAGTACGCGATCTTCGAGCCGTCCGGCGAGAAGCCGCCGAACGCGCGGTAGCTCCCGGAGGGCGCCAGCAGCTCGCGCTCGCGGGTCCCTTGCGGGGTGATCAGGTAGAAGCCCTCGCGCTCGTTGCCGCCGCGGTCGGCGGCGTAGAAGATCCAGTCCCCCCGGGGAGACCACGCGTGGCCGGTGATCCCCTCGCTGCCGAAGGTGATCTGGTGCGGCCACCCTCCGGCGACGTCCACCATCCAGATCTGAGGCTGGCCGGTGAGGTCCGCGCGGAAGGAGAGCCGGTCCCCGTCCGGCGAGAGGTCGGGGGCGCCGGCCTGGCGGACGTAGAGATAGCGCAGGACGTCGGGCCGGGTGTCTCCGGCCAGGCCGAGTGCGACCGGCTCCGCCTTGGGGATGTCCTCGGGTCTCGGGGTCCCTCCGCCAGGGCCGGTCATTCCGGCCGCCCAGCCGGTAGAGGGCAGGACGGCGGCCGTGACCAACAGCGCGGAGAGAGGTGCCTGAATCAGTCGCATGGGGCTGATTCTACTCTGCTTATGGATTCCGGACCGGGCGTGGAAGAGAATGACGACGTCTCAGCCAGGCTGCGGCAAAGGAGAGCGCCATGAAATTCGGACCCATCCCCGAGACCCTGCCCGAGCGCCTGGCGCTCTCGCTGGGGCTGCTGCCCACACCGCTCGCGCAGACCATCCCCACCCTCCTGATGACGCGGGCGCTCATGGTCTCGGCCCGCTTCGGCCTCTTCCAGGCTCTCGCCGAAGGACCCCTGACCGCCGACGAGGTCGCCGGCCGCTGCCGGACGCATCCCCGGGCGACCCGGATCCTGCTCGACACCCTGGTGAGCCTCGAATACGTCCGGTTGTCGGAGAAGCGCTACGAGCTGACCGGCCCGGCGCGCAAGTGGCTGCTCCCGGACAGCCCGCAGTCGCTCCACGACAGCCTGCTCTACCGCTACCTGGAGTGGGACTGGATCGCCCGCATGGACAACCTGCTCGAAAGCGGCGAGATCCTCGACATGCACTCCGAGATGACCCCGGAGCAGTGGGCGCTCTACCAGGGAGGCATGGCGTCCGTCGCCCGCCTGGGCACGCCCGAGATGGCCAGGCGCCTGCCGGTGCCCGGCGGCGCCCGCGACATGCTCGACATCGGGGGCTCGCACGGGCTCTTTTCGGTGGCGCTCTGCCGCAAGCATCCCGGGCTGCGCTCCACGATCCTCGATCTGCCCGCCGCGATCGAGCACGCGGCCCCGATCCTGGCCCGGGAGGGGATGGGCGACCGGGTGGTCCACCGGCCGGGCAACGCGCTGACCGAGGAGCTGGGCACCGGAAGCCTGGACGTGGTCCTCCTCGCCAGCCTCGCCCACCACTTCGACGACACGCAAAACCGCGATCTCGCCCGCCGCGTGGCCCGCGCCTTGCGGCCCGGCGGCATCTTCGCCATCCACGAGATCATCCGCCGCGAGTCGCCCGAGGAGGGGGGACAGATCGGAGCGCTGTTCGATCTCTACTTCAACCTCACCAGCGCGTCCGGCACCTGGTCGTTCGAGGAGATGGCCGGCTGGCAGAGAGATGCGGGGCTTCGCCCCTACAGGCCGATACGCCTGCGCATGACTCCGGGCTTTGGCGTGCAGGTCGCGGTCAAGCCCCGGTAGCTCCCGGGCCTGCGCGCAAGATTCCGGAACGTCCGCCGAAGCCGGGAACGCCCCCTCGACGATTCCTTCCTGGATTGACGGCACGGATCTTGAAGAAGCGCCCGTCGCGCCGTCTTCGACGGAGCGAATTCCTTCCCAGGGAGGTGAGAAGCAACGTCCGAAGGCTCTCCCCGAGCGCATCCCCAAAAGGTTGCCAATCCATAGCGCCCCCGAAGAGCAAGACGCGGAAAGCAAAGGAGGAACAGTGAAGCTCGAATCTTTGAAAGATCTATATCTCGAGCAGCTCAAGGACCTTTACAGCGCCGAGACCCAGCTGCTCGATGCGCTTCCCAGGATGGCCGACGGCGCGTCGGCCTCCGATCTCAAGCAGGCCTTTTCGGCACATCATCGCCAGACGCAGGAACATGTGCGCCGCCTGGAGCGGATCTTCAAGGACCTCGGAGAGAGCCCCAAGGGGCACACCTGCGAGGGGATGAAAGGTCTGGTCCGCGAGGGCGAGCAGATGCTCAGCATGCAAGGGGAGCCCTCGGTCCTCGACGCCGGTCTCATCGCCGCCGCCCAGAGGGTGGAGCACTATGAGATCGCCGGCTACGGAACGGTGCGGACCTACGCCGAGCTGCTGGGCCGCGACGAGCACGTGACCCTGCTGGAACGGACGCTGGACGAAGAGGAGGAGACCGACGAGCTGCTGACCCGGCTCGCCGAGAGCCACGTCAACGAAGAGGCGATCTCCGCGTAATCACCGGATCAACCACCCGATCAACCAGAGCGCTCTTCGGAACGTATCTATAGAGGGAGGAAGAGGATGCCGGACGAGAAGGGCCAGAAGGAGACGCCGATCACCGGCGGTGACAGCGGCAACGGCCGCGCGGTGGCGCTCGCGTTCGCCGC
>JANOCF010000986.1:0-13866 GCA_031412055.1 Holophagales bacterium
CCACGTCCTCTCCCTGACCTTCCATCACGCGGCCTTCGACGGCTGGTCGCTGGGCGTCTTCCTGGAGGAGCTGGGGTCGATCTACGGCGGCACCCCGCTGCCCGACCCCCTGCTTCAGTACGGCGACTTCGCCGCCTGGCAGCGCCGCTGGATGCGCGGCGAGGTGCTGGAGCGGCAGCTCGCCTTCTGGCGCGGCGCCCTGGCCGGGGCTCCTCCGTTCCTGGAGCTGCCCGCGGATCATCCGCGACCCGCACTGCAGAGCTTCCGCGGCGCCAAGCTCGCGCACCGCGTGAGCGCGGATGCGGCGGAGCCGCTCCTGGCCTTCTGCCGCCGCGAGGGCATCACCAGCTTCCACGCGCTGTTCGCCGCGTTCCTGGTGCTGCTGCGCCACACCACGGGCCGCCACGACCTGGTGGTCGGCACCGACCTGGCCAACCGCAACCGTCTCGAAACCGAGCGACTCCTGGGCTTCTTCGTGAACCTCCTGCCCGTGCGGGTCGACCTCTCCGGCGGACCGACCTTCCGCGAGGCCATGGAGCGGGTGCGCGACGCCATGCAGGGCGTCTTCGCCCACCAGGAGGTGCCGTTCGAGAAGCTCGTGGAGGCGCTGCGCCCTGAGCGGTCCGTGGACCGCAACCCCCTGGTGCAGGTCCTCTTCGTCCTGCAGAACGCTCAGGGCGACAGCTTCCGGCTCCCCGGCCTGGACGTACGGCCGATGGAGATGGACCCCCGTACCGCGAAGTTCGACCTGCTCCTGTCCGTGGCCGAGACCCCGGAAGGGCTGGTCACCGTCTGGAATTACTGCGCCGATCTGTTCGAGGAGGCCACCGTGGGCCGCCTGGCGGCCCGCTTCGAGCGCGTGCTGCGCGCCGCCGCCGACCCCGAGTTGCGGATCGACGCCCTGGATCTACGAACCGAGGCCGAGAGGAGGCAAATGGAAATGGACGAGATGCAACGCCGTGACTTCAAGTCGGCCGGACTGCGCAACACGCGGCGCCGCGCGATGAACCTGGCCGAGGTCAACCTGGTCGAGATGGGCGAGCTGCTGCCCGGCGAGACGCTGCCGCTGGTGGTGAGCGCGGCTTCATCCGAAGTCGACCTCTACGAGTGGGCGAGCCACAACCGCGAGCTGCTGGACACGAGGCTTCTGCAGCACGGAGGGATCCTGTTCCGTGGCTTCCCCATGACCGCCGTCTCCGACTTCGAGCACCTGGCCACCTCCATCTGCCCGGACCTGTACCCGGACTACGGCGACCTGCCCAAGGAGGAGGGAGGGAAGAAGGTCTACAAGTCGACGCCGTACCCGAATGACAAGACGATCCTCTTCCACAACGAAAGCTCGCACATGCCGCGCTGGCCCATGAAGCAGTGGTTCTTCTGCGTCACGGCCGCGCAGCAGGGCGGCGAAACGCCGGTGGTCGACTGCCGCAAGCTCTACCGCGCCATCGACCCGGCGGTGGTGGAGCCATTCGAGACCCGGCAGCTCATGTACGTCCGCAACTTCCTCCCGGGGCTGGACGTGAGCTGGCAGGACTTCTTCCACACCGAGGACCGCGCCGAGGTGGAGCGCAAGTGCGCCGAGATGGGCATGGAGTGCGAGTGGCGCGGCGAGAACCACCTGCGCACGCGGCAGCTCTGCCCGGCCGTGGTCACACACCCGCGCACCGGCGAGAAGACCTTCTTCAACCAGGTCCAGCTGCACCACGTGTCCTGTCTGGACCCCGAGGTCCGCGAGTCGCTGACCGCCCTGTACGCCGAGGAGGACCTGCCGCGCAACGTCTACTTCGGCGACGGCGCGCCCATCCCCGACTCGGTGATGGACGAGGTCGGCCGCGCCTACTGGGCCACGGCGGTGCAGTTTCCATGGCAGGAGGGCGACGTGCTGATGCTCGACAACATGCTGGTGGCGCACGCCCGCAATCCGTTCGTCGGCCCCCGCAAGATCGCGGTGGCCATGGGCGAGATGTTTCGCAAGGTCGATCTCCGCGCGGCCTGAGCCGCAGCAGGAGGGAGCGAAGGTCATGCAGACGATCCAGGGATTCCGCCTCTCCCCGCAGCAGCGCCGCCTGTGGCGCCAGCAGGGGGGAGACGTGCAGTGGGCGCAGTGCGCGGTCGTGCTCGACAGGCCGCTCGACGGGCAGGGTCTGCGCGACGCCGCGCGGGCTGCCGCCGGCCGGCACGAGATCCTGCGCACCGCGTTCCACCGCGAGGTGGGCTTCAAGCTGCCGGTGCAGGTGGTGGGAGACGCCTCGGCCGTCGCGTGGAGCGAGGCGGAGGGGCCGGCCGATCCGGCCGAGCTGCTCCGCTCGCTTCGTGAGGGCGCGGATCTCTCCCGGGGTCCCCTTCTGCGCCTCCATCTCCAGTCCCTGGAGCCCGGCCGCGCGCTGCTCGTGGCGAGCGCGCCGGCCGTGATCTGCGACCTCGCCGGCCTCGGTCACCTGCTCTCCGAGATCGTCTCGGGCCGCATCCCTGAAAACGACCCGGTGCAGTACGCCGACTTCGCCGAGTGGCAGAACGACCTCCAGGAGGAAGGGGGCGAGGAAGCCGAGCGAGCCCGCTCCGCCTGGACGGCCGAGCTCGCGGCCCGCGCCGCGGCGCTGGCGCTCCCCTTCGAGCGACAGCCTTCGCAGGACGGTTTCGGTTCGGTAACAGTGAAGCTGCCGGTCCGCTTGCAGGACGCCGCCACCGACCTGGGCGTCGGCTTGCCCGCGCTGGTCCAGGCCGCCTGGCACCTGCTGATCGGACGCCTGACTGGTCTGGCCGAAGTCTCGGTCTCCCGCACCTTCGACGGCCGAGCTTCGGTCGAGGACCTGGGCGGCGCCGTTGGCACGTTTGGCCACCAGGTCCCGGTGTCCGTGCCGCTGCGCGAGGGCTCGTCCTTCGCCTCTCTGGCCGCGTCCGTGGCCGAGGCCGCCCGCCGCGCCGAGGCGGCCCAGGAGCACTTCCCGGGCGAGGAGGCCGACCGGCCCCAGCCCGGTTTCGAGTGGATCGAGTGGACCGCCGCTCCGCCCGTGCACACGATGACGGCGACGGGCAGCAGCCCGCTCGCGCTCTCGGTCTGCGACGCGGGCGGGTCGCTGCTCTGCGAGATCGTCCACACCTCCGCCATCCGGGCCGAGGACGCGGCGCGCCTCGCGGGCCAGGTGAGTGCCCTGCTCGAAAGTGTGGCCGCCGATCCCAGCAAGGCGATCGAGGCGTACGACCTCCGCGGCGCCGAGGACCACCGCCTGGCCGGGCTGCTCGCCGTGCCGGCGCTCCCCTTCAACGACCGCTGCCTGCACGAGCTGTTCGAGGAGCAGGCGGACCGGACGCCGGACGCCCCGGCCGTGGTCTCCGGCGGCACGACGCTCACCTACGCCGAGCTGGAGGCGCGGGCCAATGCCATCGCCGCCCGCCTGGCCGGGATGGGCGCTTGCCCCGAGGAGCAGGTCGCGATCCTCCTCGACCGCTCGGCGGACGTGGTCATCGCCATCCTGGGCGTGCTCAAGTCCGGCGCGGCCTACGTGCCGCTCGATCCGTTGCAGCCGCGGGCCCGCCTGGCCGCGATGCTCGAGGTCTCGGGAGCACGCCTGGCCATAACCTCGGAGGAGCACGCGGCGCAGCTTCCTCCGGAGGTGCTGGCCCTCCGAATCGACGGAGCGGGGAGCTCGGAGCGCCTTCCAAAACGCGTCCGGCCCGACAACCTGGCTTACGTGCTCTTCACCTCGGGCTCGACCGGCGTGCCCAAGGGGGTCATGGTCGAGCACCGGCAGATCGTTGCCTACGTCCGCGGCGTGATCGAGCGCCTGGACCTGCCGGCCGGCGCCTCGTATGCCCTGGTCTCGACCTTCGCCGCGGACCTGGGCAACACGGTCCTCTTCCCGTCGCTGGCCGTGGGCGGCTGCCTGCACGTGGTCTCTCAGGAAGATGCGGGCGACCCCGAGGCCTTCGCGGCCTACGCCCGGGAGAACGGGATCGACTGCCTGAAGATCGTCCCGTCCCACCTCTCTGCCCTGCTCGCCTCCGGAGCGGACGGCGTGCTGCCCCGGCAGCGGCTGGTCCTGGGCGGCGAGGCCTCCCGGCGCGAGCTGGTCGAGCAGGCCCTCGCCGCGGGCTGCCGGGTCGACAACCACTACGGCCCGACCGAGACGACCGTGGGCGTGTTCACCTGGCGCGTGGAGCCGGGCGCGGACGGGGCCGTTCCCATCGGCCTGCCGCTGCCCGGGACCCGCGCCTTCCTGCTCGACCGTGCCCTGGGTCCCGTACCTGCCGGCGCCGCGGGCGAGCTGCTGGTGGGCGGAGGGCAGGTCTCCCGCGGCTACCTCGGGCGGCCGGACGCTACCGCCGAGCGCTTCGTTCCCGATCCCGAGGGCGACGGCGCCCGCCTGTACCGCACGGGCGACCTCGCCCGCCAGCGCTGGGACGGTGCCGTCGAATTCCTCGGCCGCGCCGACCAGCAGATCAAGCTGCGCGGCTTCCGCATCGAGCCGGGGGAGATCGAAGCCGCGCTCGCCGCCCATCCCCGGGTGCGCGCCGCGGTCGTGGCCCTGCGCGAGAAGACTCCGGGCGATCCGCGCCTGGCCGGGTACGTGGTGCCGCGGGACGGCGAAACGGTCACCGCCCAGGAGCTGCGCGCCTTCCTGCGCGAGCGGCTGCCCGACTACATGGTGCCCGCAAGCCTGGCGGTCCTCGAGACTCTCCCGCTGACGTCCAACGGCAAGGTGGACCGCGCGGCGCTCCCCGATCCCGAGGGCCAGCGCGAGGAGCTGGAGCGCTCCTATGTGCCGCCGGGCAGCGACCTGGAGCAGCGGATCGCGGAGATCTGGAGGGCGGTCCTGAAGGTCGAGACGGTCGGCGTGATGCACAACTTCTTCGACCTGGGCGGCCACTCGCTGGCCATGGTCCAGGTCCAGGGCAAGGTGCGCCAGGAGCTCGGCCGCGACGTGTCCGTGGTCGAGATGTTCCGCTATCCCACCGTGGCCGCGCTGGCCGCGTTCCTGGAGGAGGGCGGCGCGGGCGGACCGTCCTTCGACGCCAGCCTCGGCCGTGCCGAGAGCCGCCGTGCCGCGGCCGAGCGGCAGCGGCAGGCGCGCGCCCGCCGCGGCAACAACGATCCGTCTTCGGAGGAAAGCCGTGTCTGATCAGGGTCTACCCGAATCGGCCCTCGCCATCGTCGGCCTCGCCGGACGCTTTCCCGGCGCCCGCGATGTCGAGGAGTTCTGGCGCAACCTTCGCGACGGGGTGGAGTCCATCTCCTTCTTCACCGACGAGGAGCTGCTCCCCCTGGGCTTTCCCCGCGAGCTGCTGAGCGATCCGCGCTGCGTCAAGGCGCGGGCGGCCCTCACCGGTGTCGAAGACTTCGATCCCGCCTTCTTCGGCTACACGCCGCGCGAGGCGGAGATCATGGACCCGCAGCACCGCCTGTTCCTGGAGTGCTCCTGGGAGGCGGTCGAAGGTGCCGGCTACGACCCGGCCGTGTTCCCAGGCCGCGTGGGCGTCTTCGCCGGCGCGACCATGAGCAGCTACCTGCTCACCCACCTGTCCAGCGCCTTCGGCCTCATGCAGCTGGCCGGCGACTACCAGGTACGGATCGGCAACCGGGTGGACAACCTGACGACGCGGGTCTCCTACAAGCTGAACCTCAAGGGCCCGAGCGTCACGGTGCAGACCGCGTGCTCCACGTCGCTGGTGGCGGTCCACATGGCCTGCCAGAGCCTGCTCAACGGCGAGTGCGAGATGGCGCTCGCGGGCGGCTCCTCCGTGTTCGTGCCGCAGAAGGCGGCCCACCTCCACCAGGAGGGCGGAATCGCCTCGTCTGACGGCCATTGCCGTGCCTTCTCCGCCGAGGCGGACGGCACGGTGGGAGGCAACGGCGTGGGCGTGGTGGTGATCCGGCGCCTCGCCGATGCCATCGCGGACGGCGACGCGATCCACGCCGTGATCCTCGGCTCGGCCATCAACAACGACGGCATGGCCAAGGTCGGCTACACCGCTCCCAGCGTGGAGGGGCAGTCGGAGGTGATCGCCGATGCCCTGGCCATGGCCGGGGTCGATCCCGCGACGATCACCTACGTCGAGGCCCACGGCACGGGAACGCCGGTGGGAGACCCGATCGAGGTGACCGCCCTGGCCGAAGCCCACGCCGCTGCCGGAGCCGGCGCCGGGGCCGCGCGCTGCGCCATCGGCTCGGTCAAGAGCAACATCGGCCACCTGGACGTGGCCGCGGGCATCGCGGGTCTGATCAAGACCGTGCAGGCGCTCCGGTACTCCGAGCTGCCGCCCAGCCTGCACTACGGCGCGCCGAACCCGAAGATCGGCTTCGAGTCCACCCGCTTCTACGTCAACGCGAGCCGCGCCCCCTGGCCGCGCAACGGCGCTCCGCGCCGGGCCGGCGTGAGCTCCTTCGGGATCGGCGGCACCAACGCGCACGTAGTCCTGGAGGAGGCGCCGCAGCGCCGGAGCAGCCCGGCCGCGCGGTCCGCGGAGATCCTCCTCCTCTCGGCCCGCACTCCGGCCGCCCTGGAGACCGCGACCGCCAACCTCGGCCGCCATCTCGCGGAGCACCCCGATCTGCCGCTTGCCGATGTCGCCCACACGCTGCAGGTCGGGCGCCGCCGCTTCGGCCACCGCCGCATGGTGGTCTGCCACAACACGTCTGACGCCGCCGCGATCCTCGCCTCCGGCAACGCGGAGCGGATGCCCACGGCCGCCGAGGAACGCACCGGCCGGCCCGTGGCCTTCCTGTTCCCCGGCCAGGGCGCGCAGCACGCGGGCATGGCGCGGGGGCTCCACGAGACCGAGCCGGTTTTCCGCGATGCCCTGGACCGCTGCGCCGACCTCCTGAAGCCCCACCTGGGCCTGGATCTGCGGGAAGTGCTGTTCTCCGGCGAGGAGCTGACCGACACGGCCCTGGCCCAGCCCGCGCTGTTCGCGGTCGAGCACTCCCTCGCGCTGCTCTGGGCGAGCTGGGGCCTGCGGCCCCAGGCCATGCTCGGCCACAGCGTGGGCGAGTACGTGGCGGCCTGCCTCGCGGGCGTCTTCTCCCTGGAGGACGCCCTGGCCTTGGTGGCGGAGCGCGGCCGTCTGATCGGGAGCCTGCCCGCGGGCGCCATGCTGGCTGTCTCCCTCTCTGAAGAAGAGCTGGCGGGCCGCCTGACGGGCGGGCTGTCGCTGGCCGCCGTGAACGCGCCTCGCCGCGCCGTGGTCTCCGGTCCCGAGGAGGAGATCGCGGAGCTGGAGCGCGCGCTGGCCGCAGAAGGAAGCGAGCACCGGCGCCTCCACACCTCGCACGCCTTCCACTCCGCGATGATGGAGCCGATCCTGACCGCGTTCGAGGCCAAGGTGCGGGCCGTGCGGCGTCATCCTCCGCGCGTGCCGGTCCTGTCAAACCTCACCGGCACCTGGCTCACGCCGGAACAGGCAGCGGATCCCGCCTACTGGTCGGCGCACCTGCGCAACGCGGTGCGCTTCGCGGACGGCGTGAGCGAGCTGCTCACCCAGCCCGACCGCCTCTTCCTGGAGGTGGGACCGGGCCGCACGTTGACGACCCTGGTGAGCCAGAACCGCGCCGGGGTCACGGCAGTGGCCTCCCTGCGCCACCCGCGGGAGGAGACGCACGACGCGACCGCCCTGCTCGGCGCCGTGGGACGGCTCTGGATGGCGGGAGCCGACGTCCAGTGGTCCGGGTTCCGATCCGGCGAGACGCGCCTCCGCGTGCCGCTCCCGACCTATCCCTTCGAACGCCGCCGCTGCTGGATCGAAGCCGCGCCCCTGGATGGCCGGCTGGCGCAGCCCCGCGCGGTCGAGCCTGCCGCGGAGGAGATCCCGACAGCGGTCACCGCGGTCGCAGCCGGTCCTGAAGCGGCGCTGGACGCAGTGAAGAACGTGCTCAAGGCGGTCTGCGGCCTGGAGCCCGGAGCCGTGGACCCTTCGGCCACCTTCCTCGACATGGGCTTCGACTCCCTGCTCTTCATGCAGATCACCCGCAACCTGGAGGACCGCTACGGGGTGCAGATCGCATTCGGGCAGCTCTTCGAGGAGCTGGGCACACCCGCGCGGCTCGCCCGCCACCTGCTGGAGAAGGCGCCGGATAGGCTGAGCGGCGCGACCCCGGCGACCCCGGTCGTCGCGCCCCTGAAGATCACCGAGGACAAGGAAGAGAAGGCTGAGTCCCCCGCTGCGCCCGCACACCACGGACCCTGGAAGCCGCTGGAAGCCGGGGCCACGGTAGGTCTCGACGAGCGGCAGCAGCGCCATCTCGACGGGATCATCGCGAGCCACACGGCCCGCACGGCGGAGTCCAAGCGGCTGACCGCGCAGTACCGTTCGAAGCTGGCGGACAACCGCGCCTCGGCCGGGTTCCGCGTGCTCTGGAAGGAGCTGGTCTACCCGATCGTGGCCGACCGCTCCGCGGGCTCGCGCATCTGGGACGTGGACGGCAACGAGTACGTCGACCTGGTCATGGGATTCGGCGTCAACCTCTTCGGCCACAACCCGGAGTTCGTCACCGAGGCGCTGTCCTCACAGCTCGCCCGCGGCCTGCACATCGGCCCGCAGTCCCACCTGGCCGGACGCGTGGCCGAGGGAATCTGCGATCTCACCGGCGCCGAGCGGGTGGCGTTCTGCAACACCGGCTCGGAGGCGGTCATGGCCGCCCTGCGCCTGGCCCGGACGGTCACCGGCCGGTCGAAGATCGTGATCTTCGCGGGCTCCTACCACGGCATCTCGGACGGCGTGCTGGCCCGACCCCGCTCGGCGGACGGCGGCCGGACCTCGCTGCCCGTGGCGCCTGGCATCCCGCCCGGCATGGTCGATGAGGTCCTGGTGCTGGAGTACGGCTCGCCCGCGTCGCTGGCCGCCATCGAAGCGCATGCCGGCGACCTGGCCGCCGTGCTCGTGGAGCCGGTCCAGAGCTCGCGGCCCGACCTCCAGCCGCGGGAGTTCCTGCACTCCCTTCGCGGGCTCACGGAGCGGTCCGGAATCGCCATGATCTTCGACGAGACCATCCTCGGCTTCCGCGTCCATCCTGGCGGCGCCCAGGCCTGGTTCGGCGTGCAGGCGGACATCGCAACCTACGGCAAGGTAATCGGCGGCGGCATGCCTATCGGCGTCATCGCAGGCAAGGCCGCCTTTCTCGACGCCGTGGACGGCGGCACCTGGAGCTACGGCGACGACTCGTACCCGCGGGCCAACCAGACGTTCTTCGCCGGCACCTTCTCGAAACACCCGCTGACCATGGCTGCGGCCGCGGCCGTGCTCGACCACCTCAAGGCCGGCGGGCCGGCCCTCCAGCGCAACCTCAACGAGCGCACCGAGCGCTTCTGCGCCGAGCTCAACGGCCTCTTCGACGAGCGCGGCCTGCCGATGCGGGCGAACCGCTTCTCGTCGTTCTTCCGACTCGCGTTCGATCCTTCGGTGCGGACGGGCAACCTCCTCTACTACCACCTGATGGCCCGGGGCTTCCACATCTGGGAGGGCCGGACGTTCTTCCTCTCCACCGCCCACACCGACGCCGAGCTCGAGGGTCTCCTTGGAGCGTTCCGCGAGGGCACGGAGGAGCTGGCCCAGGCCGGCTTCCTGCCCGTGGGCGCACCGCGGCTTCGGGCTGCCGAGGCGCCCGCGGCCGCGGAGGTGAAGACCCTTCTCACCACCGAGGCCCAGAAGGGCCTCTGGGTCATCACCCAGCTCGGCGAGGAGGCCGCCTCGGCCTACAACGAGTCGCTGGTCCTGCGCCTCCGCGGCGATTTCGACGCCGGGGCCATGCGCGGCGCCGCACTCCGCGTGGTGGCCCGCCACGAGTCGCTGCGCTCGGTGTTTAGCCCCGACGGCGAGACCGTCCGCGTTCTGCCCGAGATCGACCTGGAGATCCCCCTGCTCGAGTTCTCGCTTGGAGTGCCGGAGGACCGGCAGCGCCGGGTCGACCGCTGGCTGGAGGAGCAGGCGGAGATGCCGTTCGACCTTGTCACCGGGCCGCTCCTGCGCATCGGGCTCGCCCGTCTCGGTCCAGACGAGCACCTGCTCTCGCTGACCATCCACCACGCGGTCAGCGACGCCTGGTCGATCGGCGTGGTGCAGCGCGAGATCGGCGCCCTGTACCACGCCGGACGCAACGGCCTGCCTCTGGAGCTGCCGGAGCCCATGCAGCTCAGCGAGTACGTGGCACTGCGGGCGCGCGACGACCAGGGGGAGGAGATGGCCGCCGCCGAGGCCTACTGGCTCGAGGAGTACCGGCGCGCTCCGGCGGTCCTCTCCCTGCCGACAGATGGACCGCGCCCCGCCGTGCAGACCTACAACGGCACGCGGCTGCGGCTGCCGCTCCCCGCCGACCTGCGTGGCGAGGTGGCGCGGCTGGGCTCCGGTGCCGGCGCGACCGTGTTCATGGGCCTCCTGGCCGGCTTCGACGCCATGGCCTGCTACCTGAGCGGGGAGACGGACCTGGTGGTGGCCATCCACTCGGCCGGGCAGCAGAGCCTTGGCGGCAAGGACCTTGTGGGCTTCTGCATCAACATGCTGCCGATCCGCGTGGCGGCCGATCCCGGACTCCGCTTCGTCGACTTCCTGCGCCAGGTCAAGGAGAAGGTGCTCGCGGCCCAGCGCCACCAGCGCTACCCGTTCAGCAGGCTGGTCAAGGCTCTGGAGCTGAAGCGCGACCCGGCGCGGCCGCCGCTGGCGACCATGGTCTTCAACGTGGACCGGGTGACCGGGCCGCTGCGTCCCCAATTGGGCGGCCTGGAGGTGGAGCGGATCAATCCTCCGCGAATCTTCTCGCGCTTCGACCTCCTGTGGAACGTCGGCGACGGGCTCACGGAGATGGTCCTCGACTGCACCTACAACCGCGATCTGTTCGAGGCCGCCACGATCCGGCGCTGGGCCGGCCTCTACGAGGAGGTCCTCCGCCTGGCCGCCGCCTCGCCCGAGTCGACCCTGGGCGAGCTGATGACCGTCCTGGCCGAGCGCGAAGCGGGCCGGCGCCGCCAGGACGAGGAGCGCCTCAAGGACGAGTCGCTGCGCCGCTTCAGCGGCGTCAAGCGGCGCGGCGCCCGCGGGGCCGCGGTTTCATGACACTTCGACGAAGGGAAAGGCTGGACGCATGAGCACTATCTCCAATACGGCCGATACGGAAGGATTCCGACTCTCTCCGCAGCAGCGGGAGGTCTGGTCGAGCGAGGCCGGGCGAGGCCGGGCGGCGCAGTGCGCCGCGTGGATCGGCGGTCCGCTGCGAACGGAGGAGCTGCGCGCCGCCCTCGCCACGCTGGTGGAGCGGCACGAGATCCTGCGCACCGGGTTCCGGAAGATCGCCGGGCAGAAGTTCCCCCTGCAGGTGATCCGCGATCCCCGGCCGCCCCGCTGGCGGGAGTCCGAAGCGATAGATCGCGAGGCCATCCTGGCAGTGCTGACCGAGGAGGCCGCCGAGCCTTTCGACCTGGAAGGCGGCGAGGGTCTGCGGGCGCGTCTGGTGCGCTTCCCCGACGGGCACGCCCTGCTGCTCGCGGTGCCCGCCCTGTGCACCGACGCCCGCGGGCTCATGAACCTGCTGGGCGAGCTGGCGCGGCTCTACGCCGGAGCCTCGCTCGACGACCCGCTGCAGTACGTGGACGCGACCGAGGTGCTCAACGATCTGCTGGAGGCCGAGGACACCCGCGCGGCCCGCGAGCGCTGGCGCGCCGCCGATCCGGGGCCGCTGCCCGAGCCCCGCTTCCCCCTGGAGCGCCCAGGCTCCCAGGGCACGGTCGAGCCTGATTCAGTAGAGGTCACGCTGCCCTCCGGGGTGACCGGGGACTTCCTGCTGGCGGCGTGGTGCGGCTTCCTGAGCCGCGTGAGCGGCGAGCCCGAGATCTCCGTCAGCGCGGGTTTCGAGGGCCGTGCCCATGAGGGCCTGGAGGAGGCGCTGGGACTCTTCGCCCGCCGCCTGCCCGTCCTTTACGCGCGGAGCGACGGCGAGTCGGCGCGCGCCCTGGGCGACCGCATGGCAGCCACCCTGCGCGAGGCCGCCCAGTGGCAGGACTACTTCTCCTGGGACGGCCGCCGCTCCTCCGCTCTCGGCTTCGAGCTGCGGGAGCTTCCGGAGAGGATCGCCGCCGGCGACCTGATTATCGAGCCCTTGATGGTCCGGGTCTCTCCGGAACTGGTGCGCCTGGAGCTCCTCCGCACCGGAAACAGAGCGGAGATCCGCTTCGATCCGGCGGCGTTCTCACCGGATGCGGCCCGGCGGCTGGCAGCATCCTTCCGGGCATTCCTCGCCGCGGCGACCGCCGCTCCCGGGACTCCCCTGGACGAGCTGGAGCTCCTGGACGGCGAGGAGCGGGCCGAGGTCCTGGGCCGCTTCCGCTCCGAGGGTCCCGCTCCCGAGGCGCGGCCGGTCCACGTTCTGTTCGCGGAGCAGGCCGCCCGCCATCCGGAGCGCACGGCCCTGGCGTGTGGCGGCGAGCGGCTGTCCTATGCCGAGCTGTCGGCCCGCGCCAACCGTCTTGCCCGGCACCTGCGCCGCCGGGGCGTAACGGAGGAGAGCACGGTCGCTCTCTTCCTGGAGCGCTCCGCCGACGCGATCGTCGCCCTGCTGGGCGTCCTCCAGGCCGGAGGCGCCTACGTTCCGCTCGACCCCGAGGCTCCCGCCTCCCGGCTCGCCTACCAGATCCGGGAAGCGGCGCCGGTGGCGATTGTGACCGAAAGCAGCCTGATCGAGCGCCTGCCGGACATCGCCACCGAACGCGTCTGCCTCGACACGGACCTGGAGACCGAAAGCGCGGAGCCTCTGCAGAGTGAGGAGCACCTCGACCGCCTGGCCTACGTGCTCTATACCTCGGGCTCCACCGGCGAGCCCAAGGGCGTGGCCGTCACCCACGGCAATCTCGCGGCCTACACCCTGGCGGTCTGCGAGCGCCTCGGTCTGCGGGAGAACGAGCCGCTGGGCTTCGCCTGCGTGTCGGCCCTCAACGCCGACCTGGGCAACACGGCGATCTTCCCGTCCCTGGTCACCGGCGGCTGCCTTCACATCTTCACGCACGAGGAGGCCACCGATGCGGGCCAGTTCGCGGCGCGGATGGGCGGCGATCCGATCGACGTGATGAAGATCGTGCCGTCGCACCTAAGCGCGCTTCTGGCTGCGGTGGGATCAGCCGTGCTGCCCCGGCGCCTCCTGGTGCTGGGCGGCGAGAAGCTGACCTTCGGCCTCGCCGAGCGGATCGAGGCGGCCTCGCCCGGCCTTGCGATCGTCAACCACTACGGACCGACCGAGACGACCGTCGGCTCGCTCACCCACGCCGTGGGTACCTCACTGGCCGGCGAGCCGGGCTCCATGCCCGTGGGCCGGCCGCTGCCCGGAACCCGGATCGCCGTGCTGGATCGCTCTCTGCGACCGGTGCCGGTGGGCGCGTCCGGCGAGCTGTGCATCGCCGGGCCCGGCGTGGCGCGAGGCTACCTGCGCAAGTCTGCCGAGACCGCGGAGCGGTTCGTCCCCGATCCGTTCACGGAGAGCGGCGGCGAGCGGATGTACCGCACCGGCGACCTCGTCCGCTTCCTGCCGGATGGCCAGATCGAGTTCGTCGGCCGGCGGGACAACCAGGTCAAGATCCGCGGTCACCGCGTCGAGCTGGGCGAGGTCGAGCGTGCCCTGGCTCGCCACCCCGAGGTGCGGGAAGCGGCCGTGATCGCCCGTCATGAGGAAGGCGAAGCGAGGCTAGTGGCCTACGTGGTGGCGCGCTCGGCAGAGGCGCCTTCCGCCACCGAGCTGCGCCGCTTCCTGCGCGAGGACCTGCCCGAAGCCATGATCCCGTCGGCCTTCGTCGCCCTGGAGGCGTTCCCCCTTAACGCGAACGGCAAGCTGGACCGCAAGGCCCTGCCCGCGCCGGGACGGGAGATGGGCGCCGCGGTCTATGTGGCCCCGCGCAC
>JANOCF010000987.1:0-5304 GCA_031412055.1 Holophagales bacterium
AGACCTTTCCGCCGAGAGCACGGCAGATCCGGCGCCCCTAGCGCTTTCGGAGAATCTCGCCTACGTGATCTACACATCGGGCTCCACCGGGCGTCCCAAAGGCGTGGCGGTACGCCAGCAAGGAATCGTCAATTTCCTTGCTTCCATGGCGCTCCGCCCCGGCATCGGGCCGGACGACGTGATGCTTGCAGTCACCACGATTGCATTCGACATCGCGGCCCTGGAGCTTTTCCTCCCCCTCACCCGAGGCGCCCGCGTGGAACTGGTGGGGAAAGAGATTTCGATGGACGGGCTCCGCCTGGCGGACAGGATCGCCGAGGCCGGTGCCAGCCTCATGCAGGCCACTCCGGCCACATGGCGTCTCCTGCTGGAAGCCGGATGGGAGGGGAGTCCCGACCTCAAGGTTCTCTGCGGCGGAGAGGCGCTGCCTCCCGATCTCGCCCGCGAACTGCTGGCGCGGACCCGGGAGCTATGGAACGTCTACGGTCCCACGGAGACCACCGTATGGTCCGCTGTCCATCCTGTTTCCACGGCTGATGCGGCCGGGTTGCGGCCCATTCCTCTCGGTGACGCAATCGCGAATACAGAGATCTATCTGCTCGATCGCTTCGAGCGTGGCCTGGAGCCGGTGCCACCAGGGGCTCCCGGCGAGCTCTATCTAGGAGGCGAAGGGCTTGCGCGCGGCTACCTCGGCCGCCAGGACCTCACGGCCGAGCGGTTCGTGCCTGACCTCTTCTCTGGCCGCCCCGGATACCGCCTCTACCGGACCGGAGATCTGGTGCGCCGGCGTCCGCAGGATGGAGCGTTGGAGTTCCTGGGAAGGGCGGACCACCAGGTCAAGATCCGCGGCTTCCGGATCGAGCTTGGTGAGATCGAGGCTGTGCTAGGCGCTCATGCAGCAGTTCGCGAAGCCGCAGTGGTGGTGCGGGAAGATGTTCCAGGAACGAAGCGGCTCGCCGCCTACCTGGTCTTCCACGACGGCGCCGACGCCGACTCCGAAGCCTTGCGGAGCGCGCTGCGGGAGAAGCTGCCGGAGTACATGGTCCCTCAGCTTTTCGCGGTGCTCCCGTCCCTGCCACTGACACCGAACGGCAAGGTCGACCGTCGCGCGCTTCTGGCTGCCCCGGCCCCTGACAGGGGCCGCGAGAGCTTTGAGCCCGCGTCCCCGCGGAACCCGGTCGAAGAGACGCTGGCGTCGGTATGGGCCGATGTGCTCCGTCTCGACTTCGTCGGGATTCACGACAACTTCTTCGCGCTGGGAGGCGACTCCATCCTCGTCATCCAAGCCGCAACACGGAGCCGAAAGCGGGGAGTTCGCTTCACTCCGCGACAGCTGTTTCAGAACCAGACCGTGGCTCAACTCGCGGTTGTGGCTGATCCCTCTCAGATGGAATCTTCCGGCGGGGCCCGTGTGATCGCTCCCACCCCGGTAAGCGTCTCCCCTGGGGAGATCCGCGCATTCACTCCACTTGACTTCCCCGAGGCGGATCTGAGTCAGACAGACCTGGACAGCCTCCTTGCCGAGCTTGCAGATTGAGAAAGGTTTTGATGAGCAACCAGAACGTTCAAGACATCTATCCACTTTCTCCCGCGCAGCAGAGCATGCTGCTCTACCTGGTGCTCTCGGGTTACAGGTCTGAGGTCTACTTCGACCAGTACGTTGCCACACTGGGGCCGCTCGATCCAGGTGCATTGCGCGGGGCGTGGCAGCAAACCCTCGACCGGCACACCGCCCTGCGGACGCTCTTCCTCTGGGAAAAGCGGGACCAGCCTCTTCAGGTGGTGCGCCGGAAGGTCGAGGTTCCATGGCAGGAGCACGACTGGAGTCATTTCCCAGAAGCGGAGCGCGAGGCCCGGTTCAAGGCGTTCCTGAGCGAGGACCACGCCCTCGGCTTCGATCTGGGGAAGGCGCCGTTGATGCGCGTCGCCGTGATCCGCTGGGCCGACGGTGTGTGGAAGATGGTCTGGAGCTTCTCCCATCTCATTCTGGACGGCTGGTCCATGGCCGTCGTGCTGGGCGAGGTGACCGCTCTCTACTCGGCTGCGGTGGAAGGACAGGCGCTGGAGTTGCCGCCGACGCATCCTTTTCACGACTACATCGGCTGGCTGAAGCGGCAGGATCCGACGCGGGCGGAGGACTACTGGCGGCGCTCTCTCGCCGGTTTCGAGCCGCCCACGCCGATCCCATTCGACGGCACGGGTGGCGAGGGGGAGCAAGAGTGGAAGTCCGCCGAGGTTGAGCGCCATCTCGCGCCGAAGGCAGGGCGCGAGATGCAGGCGCTGGTGCGGCGCCATCAGATCACTCCCAACACCCTGCTGCAGGGGCTCTGGGGACTTCTGCTAGGCCGTTGGGGGGCTCTGGACGACGTGGTCTATGGAGTGATTGTTTCGGGCCGGCCTTTTGAATTGGAAGGTGTCGAGTCCATGGTGGGCCTGTTCATCAATGGTCTGCCGTTGCGTCTCAAGCTCGATTCGGGGACTGAGCTGATACCTTGGCTCCACCGGCTTCAGGAGAATGCGTTCGAGCAGCGGGAATTTGAGTACTGCTCAATGGAGCAGATTCTGGTCTGGTCAGGGATGCCGCGCAGCGCTCCGCTCTTCGAAAGCGTGCTGGTCTACGAAAACTATCCGAGCGATCCGCTGGGCAGGTCGGGAGGGCTTGGGGTTCGCGAGGCTCAGCTTCGGGAGGCGGGAAACTTTCCGCTGACGCTCTACGTGAGCCAGCGTGGCGAAGGCATGTCGCTGCGGCTCTCCTATCACTGGGAACGCTTCTCCGCGGAGGCCGCGGAGCGCCTCGTCTCAGGCTTGGAGACTCTGCTCAATGCTGCTCTGGAGCGACCGGAGTCGCGATTGGGCGATCTGCCCCTGCTCCGGTCCGAGGAGCGTCTGGAGCTGATCGCCGCCGCAGCCGGCCCGGCCGGCCAGACGACTGGCCCAACCCTTGTCCCAGTCCATCGCCAGTTTCAGGAGCAAGCCGCACGCACGCCTGAAGCCATCGCGGTTGTCTCGGCTGTAGACACGTTGAGCTACGGTGATCTCGACCGAGCCTCCCGATGCCTCGCGTCACGGCTCCGCAACCTGGGCGTCGGCCCGGACTCGATCGTAGGGCTCTGTGCCGAGCGGTCCGCCGAGATGATCGTGGGCATGCTGGCGATCCTCGAGGCCGGTGGTGCATACCTCCCCCTGGATCCGGCCTACCCGTCGGAGCGGCTGGCCTATATGCTCGACGACTCCGGCGCCCGCGTGCTGCTCACGCAGGAGCTGCTGTTGCCCCGCCTGCCGGCTCACCACGCCGAGGTCGTGCTCCTGGATGGCGCTGCCAAGCCGGGATCCTTCGAGGACGCACCCCTGATCGACCTGGACATCGCCGGGCTGGCCTACGTCATCTACACCTCTGGCTCGACCGGCCGGCCCAAGGGCGTTCTCGTCCCTCACTGCACGCTTGCCCACTATGTCGATAGCGCCGCCCGCGCTTTCGACATCGCGCTGGAAGACCGTGTGCTTCAGTTCGCTTCGATCAGCTTTGACACGAGCGGCGAAGAGATCTATCCGTGCCTGACCCGCGGCGCCACGCTGGTGCTGCGCGACGACGAGATGGTCGCCTCGCTCGATCGCTTCGCCCGCGAGGTAGGGACCAGGGGCATCACTGTGCTCGATCTGCCGACGGCCTACTGGCACGAGATCGTCGCCGAGATGGAGCAGGGTCTGGAAATGCCCGCCTCGCTGCGCCTGGTGATTCTCGGCGGCGAGCAGGCCCAACGGGACCGCTTGTACGCCTGGCGCGAGCGCGTGGGCGACCGCATCCAGCTGGTCAACACCTACGGTCCGACGGAGGCCACCATCGTCAGCACCCGGCGCGAGCTGACTGGTCAGGCCGCGGAGAACTTCCCCGGAGATGTGCCGATCGGCCGTCCCATCGACCGCGCGCGCGTCTACGTCGTGGACCCCGGTCAAGAGCTGCTCCCCTCCGGCCTCGACGGCGAACTGCTGATCGGCGGTGCGGGGATCACTCGTGGCTATCTCGGGCGTCCGGACCTCACGGCCGAGCGCTTTCTGCCCGACCCTTACTCCGAGGAGCCCGGGGCGCGTCTCTATCGCACGGGCGACCTCGTGCGGCTTCTGAGCGGTAGCGACCTCCAGTTCCGCGGCCGCACCGACCACCAGGTAAAGGTCCGCGGCTACCGCATCGAGCTGGGAGAGATTGAGAGCGCGCTGCGCGCCATTCCCGCGGTGCGCGATGCTGTTGTCGTAGCCAGGGAGGCTAGCGGCGGGGGCAAACGGCTGGTGGCCTGGGTCGTGCCCCGGGAAGGCACCCCGCCGGCTTTGGGCGAGCTGCGCTCGGCGCTGAAAGAGGCGCTGCCGGAGTACATGATCCCCTCTGTCTTCGCGTTGATCGAAGAGCTGCCGCGCACGCCCGGTGGCAAGGTGGACCGCCGTGCCGTCAGCCGGATGGAGGCGGAGGAGGGGCGGCTCGATCTCGGGGGTGATCTCGCCGCGCCTCGCAACCAGGTCGAAGAGATGTTGGTTGCGATGTGGGGCGACCTGCTCGGTGTCGAGAGAGTAGGCGTCCACGACGACTTCTTCCAGCTTGGCGGCCACTCACTCCTGGTGGCGAAGCTGGCCTCCCGGGTACGTCAGGCGTTCCAGGTCGAGCTGCCCATGGTGGAGGTCTTCAAGAAGCCCACCGTGGCCGACCTGGCCGAGGCGATCCAGCGCGCCGAGCGGGCTGGCAACGTCCCGGAGATGCCGCCCATCCGTCGCGCGCCGCGCGACCGCCCGATCCCCCTGTCCTTTCCGCAAGAACGCGTCTGGTTCCTGGACCAGCTCTCGCAGGGCGGCAACATCGCGTACAACTTCCAGGTCACGATCTGGTTCCGCGGCCCCCTCGATGTGGATGCGCTGCACAGGACGTTCAATGAGATCGTCCGCCGGCACGAGGTCCTGCGCACCAGCTTCCCTGCCCTGGACGATCGGCCGGTGCAGGTGATCCATCCCCCGGCCCCGGTGGACCTGCCGGTGATCGATCTGCGAGGAGTGCCTGAGGAGGAGCGGAAGGATCTCTCCGAGCGTCTCCTCGCCCAGTCCACCCAGGTGCCCTTCGACGTGGCGCGGCTGCCCCTCATTCGCTGGCGCCTGCTGCGCCTGGAAGACGACCTCTACGAGCTGATTCAGGTCGAGCACCACTTCGTGCACGATGGCTGGTCGTTCGGCGTCATGCTTCGCGAGATCAAGGCGATCTACACCGCCTTTGCGACTGGCGAGCCGTCGCCGCTGCCGGAGCTACCCGTGCAGTACGCGGACTTC
>JANOCF010000988.1:0-12942 GCA_031412055.1 Holophagales bacterium
TCGCCATTGACGTCAACACGGGGCGTTTCGTCGGCCAGAGCAACCTCGAGGACACGGTGCTCCAGACCAACCTGGAGGCGGTGCAGGAGATCGTGCGGCAGATCCGGCTGCGCGATCTCGGGGGCATCATCGTGATCGACCTGATCGACATGATCGAGCAGATCCATCGCGAGGAGGTCTTCACCGCCCTCGAAGGCGAGCTGCGGAAGGACCGGGCCAAGACCAAGGTCCTCAACATCTCCGAGTTCGGCCTGGTGGAGATCACCCGCAAGCGCAGCCGGGCCAACCTGGAGCGGCTGCTCACGCAGCCCTGCACGTACTGCGCGGGCCGCGGCCGGATCAAGTCCACGGCCACGATCTGCCTGAACCTGCGCAAGGAGCTGCTCCACCTGCGCGGCCGCATGGGGCAGTCCGAGATCCTCCTGCGCGTCAACCCCGAGATTGCCCGCGCCCTGCAGCAGGAGGAGAAGGCCATCCTCACCGAGCTGGAGCGTTCGCTCGGCGTGCACATCCTTCTGCAGAGCGACACCGAGATGCACCACGAGCGCTTCAACGTGGTCGAGGTTTGAAGGCCGAGCCTTTTTCCATACCGGGCTGGACCGGCGAGATGGACGCCGGTCTCCGCCCCGTGGACCTGGCGCTGGAGATTCGGCGGCTCACCGACCCCGCGTCGGCCCTGAAGACGCTCCACTGGGGCCGCAACTACCTCTACACCGCCCGGATGGAGACGGCCGCCGGCCCGGTGGATGTGGTCGTCAAGCAGTTCCGCAACCAGGGGACGCGCGCCCGGCTCCGCCGGCGCCTCAAGGGGAGCAAGGCCGAGCGGAGCTGGCGAGCAGCCCTGGCCTTCCTGGACGCCGGGCTGCTCACGCCCGCGCCGGTGATGCGGCTCGAATCCGTCGAGGCGGACGGCCCGTCCTTCTACATCTGCCGGCTCCTGGAAGACTTCCTCGAAGCGCGCTATCTCCTTCGCGCCGCCAATGCTGGGACCGAGGGAGAGCAGTTCCCGCACGTGAATTTCCCCCGCTTCCTGGAGCAGCTTGGGCAGACCGCCCGCCGGATGCACGAGGCCGGCTTCTGGTTCCGCGACTTCACCAGCGGCAACATCCTCATCAAGGGCGACGCGCTCTACCTGGTCGACCTGAACCGGACGCGGATCGGCAAGGTCCCCAGCCTCTCCGAGCGGATGCGGGATCTGTCCCGGATGCCGATCCTGCGGCCCGAGCACCAGGACCGTTTCCTGTCCGCGTATTGGAGCGATGGGGGAGACGGAACGAAAGGCCGGGAGCTGTACCGCTTCTATCACCGCAGCTTCCTGCTCAAGAACCGGACCAAGCAGCAGGTCCGCGGCGGCACCCGCAAGGTCAAGGACCTCTTCCTGCCGCGCAAGGCCCACGTCCACATCCCGGAAGCGCCGGCCGGGGCATCGGTCCGCGACCGGGTGGTCTGGGACTACCTCTCCGACCAGCCGCACCAGCACGCCGGCCGTTTCGACAAGCTCCGGGTCCGCCTGGCCGATACCCGTTCCCACGTCGAGGAGGCGGCGGTAGTCGCGGCGGCCCTGCCGCGCATCCGCTCCCGGTACCGCGAGCTTCGGCGCGGTCTCCATCAGCAGCCGGTGGACTTCGAGGGCTGCGGCATCGCGCTGCGGCCCTGGCCCGAGGACCCCGAAGCGCTCCTGGACCTGGTGGACGATCTCGGAGCGCGGCACGTCCTGCTCCGGCTTCATCCCTGGGATGAGAACCACGATTCCGAAGAGGAGCTTGCCCGCGAGCTTCACGGGCGCGGCCTGGAGCTGACCTTCGCGCTCCCCCAGAACCGCGAGCTGGTGCGGGATCCCGCCCGCTGGCGGCGAGCCCTGGAGGAGATCGCGCCGCGCTTCGTCCCCTATGGACGGCGCTTCCAGATCGGCCAGGCGATCAACCGCAGCAAGTGGGGGATCTGGAACCTGAACGAGTACGTCCGCCTCGTGGAGGAGGCTGCGGACGTCCTGCGCCGAGAGGGAGACATCGAGCTGCTCGGCCCGTCGGTGATCGACTTCGAGTACCACGTCGCGGCCGCGGTGCTGAACCTGCGCCGTCCGGGTCTCCACTTCGACGCGGTCTCGGCCCTGCTCTACGTCGACCGCCGCGGAGCGCCCGAGAACCCGCAGGCCGGCTTCGACACGGAAGGCAAGGTCCTCCTCCTCAAGGCGATCGCGGACACCTCGCGCAACTCCACCGGCCGCTGCTGGATCACCGAGGTCAACTGGCCGCTGCGCGAAGGTCCCCATTCGCCCGCGGGCCGGGCCGTGTCCGTCGGCGAGGACGAGCAGGCCGACTACCTGGTCCGCTACTTCCTCCAGGCCCTGGGCACCGGCGCGGTCGAGCGCGTCTTCTGGTGGCAGATGATCGCCAAGGGCTATGGACTCGTCGATCCCGTTGGACCCGGAGAGCTGCGCCGCCGGCCCGCTTTCAACGCCTTTCGCACGATGATCCGGGAGCTGGAGGGAAGCCGCCTGGAAGCCGTGCTCCCCGTTTCGGCCCCGGCGAGGCTGTGGCTGTTCCAGAGCTCGCAGGGCGACCGGGTGGCCGTTGGCTGGAGCACGGCCGGTCCCGTCCGGGTGGTTCTTCCGGACGGGACCGAGGTTGAGGTCACCGCCTCGCCGCGCTACTTTCCCTTCGGGCAGGTCTAGTTGTCGTACAGCTCGGCAACGGGCACGATCTTGAAGGCGGTCGCCTTGACCGCCAGCGCCTGCACGGTCTTGTCGGCCTCGGCCGTGTCCGGCGGCACCGGGCTGCCGTACGTCTTCGGGCTGGGCGCGTCCTTCTGGAGCGCGTCCCGAAGCTGGGCGGCGTTGTCGGTGATGACGATCGCGTCGTAGTTGTCCGTGCTCAGGTACTTCCTGATCGCCGCGTTCACCTCCGCCACGGTCAACGTCTTCAGCCGCTTGTCGGCCTCGTCGATGAAGTAGGGCGTGCCGTAGAACGCGCTGTCCATCTGGTAGCCGAGGCGCTCGGGCAGGCTCTGGACCCAGAGCTTGGTGTAGTTGAGGAGGAAGTCGCGGGTGAGCTCGAACTCCTCCTGCGTCAGCCCCTTGTCGCGCAGACGCTGGACCTCGTAGAGACCGGCGCGCAGGGCGAACTGGGCGTCCGCCGGGACCACCGGCCGGATCCAGACCGAGAAGTACTGCTGCCGGCGCGGCACGTTGGGCGCCGGGCTGCTGGTGAAGGACGGATTGGGGTAGTACTCGATGTAGGAGTAATCGCCGTAGTTCAGGCCCCGGGCGCCGCGGAGCTGCTGCATAAGCCGCCCGTGGAACGTGCGGTGCTCACCCAGGAAGCTGTTGGCTACCATGAGCGGGAAGTAATCCGCGTCGGCGCGGGTGATGGGGAGCGGAAAGCCGATGTGGACGCCCACCGAAGCGGTCTCCTTCTCCACCAGCGTGAAGTTCCGTCCCGTGACCTTGGGCAGCGGCGGCAGCTCCATGCGGCCGGCCTGCCCCTTGGGCAGCGCCGCCAGGTCCTGCTGCAGCTTCTCGACATACCCCTTGGGGTAGCCGCCGGCCACGCCCAGCATCAGGTTCGCCTGGGTGTAGTTGTCGCGGTAGAACTTGCCGACATCTTCCAGCGTGATGCTCTTGAGGCCCGCGACGGTGCCCGCGGTCGGGTGGCCGTAGGGATGCCCCTCGAAGATCTCGGTCTGGAGCGCTTCCAGGCCGAGCTGCTCGTCGCTGCTCTGGAGCGTGTTGGTCAGGAACGAGACGAGCTGGTCCTTGTTGCGCTGGAAGTCCTGCTCGGAAAACGCGGGCTGCAGGAGGACCTCCTCCAGCAGGGTCGTGTACTCCGCCAGCTTGTCGCGGTGGACCATGCCGGAAAAGACCGTGACCTCGCGGTCCGCGCCGGTGTTGAACGAGGCCGCCATCGGGTAGAGGGCCTCGATCAGCTCGGTGTAGGACCGCTTCTTGGTGCCGGCCTCCCCGACCATCGAGGCGGTGAGAGCGGCGAGGCCCTCCTTGCCCTTGGGGTCGTGGATCGAGCCGACGTCGAACATCAGGCGGACGGCGACCAGCGGCGTTTCGCTGGGCGAGGAGACGACATGGATGCCGCCTTTCGATCCCTGTTGCGCCTGAGTCGTCTGGGCGAGAGCCGAGCCGGCGCCCAGCGTCAGGGTCAAGGCCAGGGCGGTTGCGATTCCCTTGCGATCAGTCATTGCTGCCACCTCCCTGGTTGGTGCCCGGAGCGGCCGGCTTGTCCGGCGCCTTGTGTGCAAGGGTGACCATCGTCTCGTTCTGCTTCTGGAAGACCGCGCGGGCGACTCGCTGAATGTCGGCCGGCGTGACCTTCTCGTACAGGCGGAAGAGGTCGTTGAGCGCGTTCACGCTGCCCGCCACCGCCACGGCCGTGGCGGCCTGGTTGGCCACCTCGCCCGGGGTGGAGAGACTGAGGGCGAAGGCGTAGCGCAGGTGCGACTTGATGCGCTCCAGCCGCTGCGGGTCGACCGGCTTGCTCTGGAGCTCCGCCACGTAGCGGTCGATGGTCTCCTTGACCTTGGGCATCAGCTCCTCGGACTTGACCCGGGAGATGACGGAGAAGAGGTACGGATCGCGATGGTAGTCCGCGTCGCCGCCGATGAAGTCGACCCACTGCTTCTGGACGACCAGCTCCTGGTAGAGGGGAGCCGAGTCGCTGAACAGGAGCTGGCCGACGATGCCGAGAGCCGCCGAGTCGGTGCTCTTCGTGGTGAAGCCCGGCATGTGGTAGCCGAGCATCAGGTGCGGCCGGGTCGGGCTCGGCCAGTCGATGTTCCCGGTCTTGGCCTGCGTCTGGGCCGGCTCGGCCTGCACCTGGGGCGCCTTGTAGCCCTTCTTCCAGTCGCCGTAGAGCTGCCTGGCCATGGCGACGGTCTTGTCGGGCTGCACGTCGCCGACCACGATCAGCGTCACGTTCTCCGGCCGGTAGAAACGGTCGAAGAACTGGAGGCTGTAGTCGTAGTAGCCGGGCATGGCCTTGATGTCGGCCAGGAAGCCCATGGTGGTGTGCTTGTACGTGTGGTTCTGGAAGGCCAGGTCGCGCGTCTTCTCGAACAGTGGGAGGAACGGGCTGGAAACGTTCTTGTTGTACTCGCCCAGCACGGCCAGGGCCTCGGTGCGGAACCCCTCCTCCGTGTACTTCAGGTTCTTGAAGCGGTCGGCCTCCATGTCCATCATCGTGCCCAGCTCGCTGGCCGGACCGACGATGTGGTAGACCGTCTGGTCGTCGGAGGTGTAGGCGTTGGAGTCGGCGCCCATGCGCTTGAGCAGGTCGTTGTACGCCTCGGTCGAGTACTTCTCCGTGCCGCGGAACATCATGTGCTCGAAGAAGTGCGCGAAGCCGCTGTGACCCGGCTCGACCTCGTCGCGGGAGCCGGTGCGCACGACGGAGTAGTAGGCCACCGTCCCCGGGCTGTCATAGGGGATCACGACGACCTGCAACCCGTTGTCGAGCGTGGTCTCGTGGACCTTGTAGGGAAAAATGTCCCCGGCGGCCTGCGGCTCGGCAGCGCGAGCAACGGGGCTCACGGCGGCCAGGGCGAGCAGACCCAGGGCGAAAGTTTTGCGGAAGGACACGATCGAGAGCCTCCTTTCGGCTGTTTGCTTGGGTCCGGAACCGTGCGGCCGTTCCGGGCGTGGCGCGCGGGGCGCTCAATGGGGGAAAACTCGAACTCCCCCGGCAGGGATTCCCATCTTATCCTACGCACCCTGTTGAGGAGAGTTTCCGTCTTCCCGCGGTAGGCCTCGCGTTCTTCCAGGGAGAGAAGAAGCACCCGGCGGAAGGTATTTCATTCCGGCTGCGTTTCCGGAATACAATCCCCCCCGCCATGATGAAGAGCGATCCCAAGACCGATCCCAAGGCCGATCCCGACAGCCAGCTTCTCCTCGAGCTTCTCCAGAAGAGGCTCCGCTCCGCCAAACGCTCCCAGAGGGATCTGGAGCGGGAGCTGAACCTGGGCCACGGCACCATCGGCAACATCCTCCGGGGCCGGACGGAGCTGCGGATGCGGCACCTGAAGATGCTCGGCGAGACCCTGGGGTTCGACCCCATGGAGCTCCTGATGGAGGCTTTCGGATCGTCTGGATCGTCCCGGCCCTTCCCGGCCCTGACCGCCGCCGTTCGGGAGGAGCTGCGGGAGCTGATCTCGGAGGCCCTGCGCGAGGAGCTGGACCGGCGGGGTATTGGGGTCGGTATGGGGGCCGGTATGGGGGCTGCGAAGCGCGGTCGGTCCCGCTGACACTGATACGATCCCTCCGATGCACCGCCTCGCCATCCTCGTCACCGGCGCGTCCGGAATGCTCCTTCCCCGTCACGTCCTGGGCCGGCTGGCGGAGCATCCGGAGATCGAGCGCATCCACCTGGTGGTCTCTTCGGGCGCGAGCCAGGTGCTCCGCCACGAGCTGGGCACGGAGCAGACCGGCGCCGCCGATCTGGCCGACGCCGCGGGCATGACACCCGAGGGACGGGAGAAGGTGGTCATCCATCGGGACAACGAGCTGGACGCGCCCATCGCCTCGGGCTCGTACCGCCTGACGGGCACAGCCGTCCTCCCGTGCAGCGCAGGCACGCTCGGCGCCCTGGCAACGGGCACGGCCCGCACGCTGATCCACCGCGCCGGGGCGGTGGCGCTCAAGGAGAGCTGGCCGCTGGTCCTTGGCTTCCGGGAGACCCCATACAGCCTGATCCACCTGGAGAACATGCGCCGCCTGCACCTCGCCGGCGCGACGCTCCTCCCGCCGGTCCCCGCCTTCTACATCGGAGGCGAGGACATCGGCCGCTTCCTCGACCACTACACCCTGCGCGTCCTGGACCGCTTCGGCATCGCCGCGCCCGGCGAGCCGGGGCTGCGCTGGGGCGAGTAACCGGCCTAATCGGCACATATCGCGGAGACTGGAAACGGCTCCGCAGGCTGAGCTATCCTCTCCGCCCGGAACAAGACGGCTGAATTCGGTAACGGACCTGCCCATCAAGGAGCAGGTCTGTCGTTGACTGGGAGTTAACCTAAAAGTTATGATCACCGTGAAGGTGGTTGTGCGGTCCAGATGGACTGGCCCGCCAAGCGCTCCGCGAGTACCGGTGGGCCAGCGCAGCGAGAAAAGTCCGAATTCTTGAGGAGTGACGCCATGGGATTCTCCGACCTGATCCGCGACGCCCAGTCCCGCGACGACTACTGGATTGAGGATGCCACTCTCCAGTTCATCCAGAAGCTACAGAAGCTCATGGAAGCGCGGGGGATGTCGAAGACCGACCTGGCGAACCGGCTCCAGGTGAGCCAGCCCTATGTAACGCGGGTTCTGAAGGGGCGTGACAACCTCACGGTCGCGACCATGGTGAAGCTCGCCAGGGCCGTCGGAGCCAATCTCCAGATCTCTCTTGACGAGACGGAGACAGAGCAAAAAACGGAGCCGGCACCCCGGCAAGCCGCCCGCAAGTAGCGACCTGTCCCCACGGCGGCTCCAGCCGCCATACAATCCCCCTCCATGCCCTTCCTTCGCTCGCTCTCGACCGTGCTCGAGATGATCAAGTTCGAGCACACGATCTTCGCCCTGCCTTTTGCCCTGCTGGGGATGATCCTCGCGGCAGAGGGGTGGCCGTCGTGGTGGACGGTGCTCTGGATCCTCGTAGCCATGGTCGGGGCGCGGAGCGCCGCGATGGGATTCAACCGGCTCGTGGACTGGCGGATCGACGCCGCCAACCCGCGGACCGCGACCCGCGCCATCCCCGCCGGCCTCGTGACCCCTCGGTGGGTCGGACTGTTCGTGGTGGCGAGCGCGGCCGTCCTGGTCCTGGCCGCGTGGATGCTAAACCCCTTGGCCTTCTACCTCTCGCCGCTCGCGCTGGGCATCCTCTTCCTCTACTCCTACACCAAGCGCTTCACCTGGGGATCGCACCTGGTTCTGGGACTGTCGCTGTCCGGAGCGCCGCTCGGCGCCTGGATCGCGGTGCGGGGAGACATCCGGCCGACACCGCTGCTGATCGCCGCCTGCGTGCTCCTCTGGACGGCCGGGTTCGACGTGCTCTACGCGCTCCAGGACCTGGAGTTCGACCGCCGCAGCGGCCTGTTCTCGATCCCGGCCCGCTTCGGAGTCGCGGGCGCGCTCTGGATCTCGGCGATCCTCCACGCGATCATGCTTGGGCTTCTCGCCCTGCTCCCGCGGATTTACCCGCCAGGGCTCGGTCCCTGGTTCTGGGCCGGCTGGGTCGGGTGTCTGGCCCTGATCGGCTGGCAGCACTGGGTGATCCGCCCCGGCGACCTGTCCCGCCTGAACGCCGCCTTCTTCACCGCCAACGGCGCGCTATCGCTCTGGCTCTTCGCCGCCACCGCCCTGGACATTCTCATCCCCTGACGCGCAGGCCGCCGCCTTGGCGGGACGACGCAACGGCAGGGGATGAGGTCACTGTCCCGCTACGAGCGGGACCTTTCCAGCTCCGGGGCCGTGGCTCCTGTTTGTGGACGGTTCGCCCCGGTCTGGCGACGGTCCGCCCAACAGGTCAGAAGGCTCGCCCATCGGGGCGGACCGTCCGCACTTTGGGGCAGACCGTCCACCCTTTGCGGCGAGTCGTCCGCCCGTTGGGGCCACGTCAGAGGGACGGCGACCAAGGGCCTAGCGCGACTTAAGCCACTGCTGCAATGTCAACCACATCTTGACTGTTCCGGGCGGCGGCACCTCGTCAGCAGGGGTCGCACCGGTGGGCCGGAGGACTCTTGCTATCCACGGCCCATCGTGACGCCTCACGAAGCGGTGGACCATTGGCAGTGTCCGAACGAAGTTCTCGGCGAGCGATCGCGTAAACACCGACTTCTGCCCTGGTGGATTTGGTGTGGCGTTCCCCACCAGCATGAAGGCCCGGAGGCCGTACCGCATCAACTGATCTGTCTGGCTGGACGTTCTGCGGATGCGCTTGTTGTGGCTAAGGACAATCCATCCGCTCTCGCCCGCCTTGACCATCCAGTCAAGGTCGTCCGTGCCCTTCTCGAAATGGTCGTCATGCCGCTCGCAGCGGATGTTCGCTGCGCGGAGGATGTCCAGGAAAATGTAATCGTCGAGGTCTGCGTCTACGAAGAAGACAGGGTCAAGCGGCGAGCCCTTCGTAGATGATCGCGTCTTTGACATCTTGCTCGTCTAGTCCGTAGTAATCAGCCAGCTCTTCTGTTGTTTCGCCTGCATTTACACGCTCGGCAAGAATCGCTGTGCTGATTCCCTTGGAGGCAAGACTCGGGCGACCGTACGAAAGACGCGGGTCAATCGTAATGACAAGCCGATTATCAGACAGAGCGGGCGCGACGAACGGATACAGCCTGATCGGCAACCCTTCGATGTCTCTCACCAGCCGATGAAGAAATCTTTGAAGAATCTCCTCCATCGCAAGCTGATTTAGTTTCGTGAGGCTCATCAGGCGACCGTATTCTCTGAGAAACATCTCCCCGGGTGCGGCGAGCAACTCCTTGTCAATCAAGAGCCGCTTAATTCCAAAGTGCGCCTGCGCGTCCTCGAGGGCGTGCCGCACTTTCTGCAGGGAGATCTCGTGCTCATACCGAAGGGCACGAAGAACGTGCGCCTCTACCAGGTTGTTGAAGGACAGACGAGCATCGTTGCCGCCAGGGCGATTGATCACTGCGGGTGCGGGACTCTTGCCATTGCGGCCGTCGACCCAGTCCCGCAATGTGGACAAAGGGAGATGCAGGTACCTGGCGACCTCCGAAAGGTGGTACATCGGAGCGTCCCTGAGGTCTTCCGCGGGAATCGGCGGGCGTGTCCGTGCGCTAGCCACGAGTAGAGTCTACAGCTCTCAGTCGGGTACCGCAACACATATAGCGGAAATTTTTATTACGCCCCCACATGTGGATTGGGCGATTCGCGCGGCTTGAAGCATCGAGCAGCTACTCGGTAAGCCTCGCTGAACCGGCGACTCGTTCCGGCTAGAAATGGGCGGCTCCAGGGGAAGGGTCCGCTCTTCGCGAGCTCAGTTCGCCTGGCGCATGAAGTGCCAGCGCAGGTCGCCGTCCATGGGACGGAAGACCTCGGGCTGGATCTTGCTCTGGAACCGGCGCAGGAGAGAGGAGAGATGCTCGCCGCGGGCCGCCAGCTCCAGGGCTTCCGCGGCGTCGCTCCCGGCCTTGCTGATGTAGGTCTGCCAGATCGCCTCGCGGATCGAGACCGTGCCCACCGAGACGTTGGGCAGCCGCGACACGCCCTTGTTGAGCAGGCTGATCTTCTCCTTGAGGCTGCGCTCGTCGTCCATGGCCTCGCGCTGCCAGGGGGTGTAGGGCTTGGGCACCAGCACGCTCACGCCGAGATGGACGTGCCCCACGAATCCACGCGGGACCAGCTCCTCCAGCATCACGGCCCGGGCGCGAGCGCCCAGATCCACGATGCCCTGGATGTCCTCCATCGTCTCGCCCGGCAGGCCGACGATGAAGTAGAGCTTGAGGTTGGTGAAGCCGTAGCGGAAGATCAGGCGGATCTTCTCCAGCAGGTACTCGTTCTTGATCGGCTTGCCCATCTTGACCCGCAGCTCGTCCGTGCCGGTCTCGGGGGCCAGCGTGATGCTGCGGTCGCCCGAAGCGTAAAGCGCGTCAAGCACGCCCTCGGTCACCGCCGGGATGCGGATCGAGGAGACCGAGGTGCGGAAGCCGAGGGTGTTGGCCTCGCGCAGGATCTTCTCGATGTCCGGATGGTCGCCCACCGCCGTGGCCACGAAGCCGAGCTGGTCGGTCACCGGCCGGGCACGCTCCATCGATTCGAGGATGTACTCCGTAGGGTGCCAGCGGAAACGGCCCATGCCGAAGGTGGCCCAGCAGTACTTGCACTTCTCCGGACAGCCGCGGGACATCTCGATCAGGAACTTGTTCGAAAACTCGGTGCGCGGCGTGACGATGGAGGTCGTCGGCAGGTTGCCCGGCTCTTTCATCTGGGCTTCGGTCAGCTCCAGCTTGTTGAGCTTGGGCATGCCTTCCCCGTCCAGTTCGGGGTTGTGGAAGGCCGGGACGTAGAAACCGTCCTGCGACGCGAGCCTCTCGATGACCGCGTCGCGGCCGTCTTCCTCTTCCAGCGCGGAGAGCAGGGGAGGCAGGCAGTTCTCGGCCGCGCCGATCGCGAAGACGTCGACGAACTCCGCCATGGGCAGCGGGTTGATCGAGGCGCAGGAGCCGCCCATCACGATCACCGGGTCCCACGGGCCGCGGTCCGAGCGGCGCAGCGGGATGCGCGCCCGGTCCAGCATCTGGAGCAGGTTCACGTAGTCCTGCTCGAAGGAGACCGAGAAGGTGATGCAGCCGAACTCGTCGATGGGACGGTCGGCTTCCACCGAGAGCGGCATGCCCTGGCCGTCGGTGAGGAAGCGCTCGCAGCTCCACTCGGGCCGGGCGTGGACCAGCTCGTAGACCCGCTGGAAGGCCAGGCTCGACATGGCTACGTGGTAGCTGTTCGCGTAGGCGAGGGCGAGGCGGTACGTCCCGTGAGGGGAAAACCGCTCCACCGGCCGCTCGTCGGCGCGGAAGGGAGACCAGTCGTGGCTGCTTTTGCCGGGGTTGCTATGGTGCTTCGGCTTCTTCATTTCAGGATGATTGTACGGCAGGCGCGGAAATCAGCCCGAAAGCCGTCCGGACGCCTTGATCTCGACGTGGACCTTCTTGGCGACCCGCAATATAAAGAAACTCGGATCGGCGAGCCCCCATTCCAGGTAAGGGATGTCGATGGAGCCCGTGGCCGTGACCCGGTCGCCGTCCACGATGGCGGTGGCGGGCAGGGCGATCGGGCGACGGGTGCCGTGCATCTCCAGGATGCCATGGAGCTGGATGTCGTTGCGTCCCGCTTCCTTCATGGCGCCGCTGATCCGTTCGACGGTGAAGACCATGTCCGGGAAGCGCCGGCTCTCCAGGATCTTCTCGTGCATCTTGCGGTCACGGCGCGGGTTGCCGGTGGTGGCGCTGGTGGCGTCGAGGACCACGGAGCCTTGGGCCGCACCGGTCGCCGGATCGAAGCGGATCGCCCCTTCCCGGGCACGGAGCAAGCCGCGCACGGTGTGGAGGGTGGCGCCGAAGGTGAACTCGATCGAGGTCTTCTCCGGATCGAGCTGGAGCGTCTTCATCTGGGCCGCAAGAGGAACGGCGAGAGCGGTCAGCGACAGGGCGAGGACAAAGCAGACCCGTCTGAGCCGGAGCATGGTTGGCCTCCTTCAGCCGAAATACAACAGGGACTATACCCAGTATAGGTGCAAGAACGAGACGAAATGAGACCGATTCAGGCCGCGACGAGGCGCCAGGCCAGCTTGAGGGCGCCGTCAATCCCCAGCCGGCGCGGCGGCAGGGTGCGGCCGTGGATGCCCAGGAGACGGGAAAACAGGGCCGGCTCGGCGGCCAGGGCACGGATCGCCCGGTGCCGCAGGCGGGGACGGCTTTCCAGGGCGAGCACCAGGTGGGTCATGAAGTCCGGCAGGCGCGCGATCCGGCGGTGGGCCTTCGCGTAGAGCGATAGGTCGCTCGCGAGGAGGGCGTCGACGAGGGCCGCGGACTGGTGGAGGGCGATGGCCATGCCCTCGCCCGTGATGGCGTCGAGGTATCCGGAAGCGTCTCCCACCAGGGCGACGTTGCCGCGATGGACCGCGCGCACCTGCTGATGCAGGGGACCAGCGCCGCGGTCGCGGGAGGCGACCGGCATGCCGGCGAGGCGCTCCCGGAGAGCAGGCATGCGGCCGAGGAGATCGTCGAAGTCCGCCTTGCCTCCGCTCCAGAGCAGGGCGACGCCAAGCTCGTCCCCCCCGACCGGAGTCACGTAGGCCTCGCAGGCCGGTCCCCAATAAACCTCCACGAGGTCGGTCCAGGGAGCCATGGCGAAGTGGCGCCGCATGCCGAAGCGGCGCAGCGGTCCCGGCTCGGCGTCCAGGCCGGCCCAGGTCCTTACGTGCGAGAGAAGGCCATCGGCACCGG
>JANOCF010000989.1:0-3894 GCA_031412055.1 Holophagales bacterium
GCACGAGCTTCTCGGCGGTCAAGCCTGGCCGGTGGAGATACCCGCGACAGACACCCGCCCCCCCGATATAGAGTTCGCCGGACACCCCGATCGGGACCGGAGACAGGCGCTCGTCCAGGATCAGGATCCGGGTATTGGCAATCGGCCGGCCGATGGACACCGGCCCGGCCGGCGGATTCGACAATGGGACCTCGTAGGCGCAGCACCCCACCACCGTCTCCGTCGGCCCATACTCGTTGATCAGTCGCAGGCCCGGAGCGTGGAGGCGCCAGAAGGCGAGCTGCTCGCTTGACAGCGGCTCGCCACCGATGACGAAGGCACCCGCGCATCCCGGGACCCGCTCGGGCGGCAGCAGCCGCTGCAGGACATCCAGGTGCGCGGGCGTGAGCTTGACCAACCCGAATCCCCCCTCGGCGAGCGCCGTGGCCAACCCTTCGACCCCATCCTCCTCGGGGACCAGCTCGACACAGCGACCGGCGAGCAGCGGCAGGAAGAGGCTGGTCACCGTCAGGTCGAAGCTGATGGGTGAGTGGACCGGGGCTCCTCGACCCTCACCCGCCGGATAGGCATCCGCCGCCCAGAGCAGGTAGTTCGCGAGCCCACGGTGGGTAACCGCCACTCCCTTGGGGTTGCCGGTCGAGCCCGAGGTATAGAGGACATAGGCGAGGTTGTCGGCGGTCGGCTGCACGGCCGGGCCAATATCGCCGGCACTCTCCGGAAGATCGTCGAGGCAGACGACGCGGGCAGAGTGCTCAGGAAGGGCCGGCAGCAGCCGCGTCCGGGTGAGCAGGAGAGGTGCGCGGGAGTCGTCGAGCAGGAACGACAGCCGTTGGCGCGGCAGCGAGGTTTCGAGCGGCAGATAGGCGCCGCCCGCCTTCAGCACCGCGAGCAGCGCCACCACCAGGTCGACCGAGCGCTCGAGAAAGAGCGCAACGATGACTTCGGGCCCGGTGCCGAGAGCCCGGAGCTGGATGGCCAGGCGATCGGAGCGGGCGGCCAGCTCGCCATGAGTCAGCCGCTCCTGCCCTTGGACGATGGCCGGCAGCTCCGGAGCCTGCTCCCCTCGGGCCGCCAAAAGGTCGAGGAGGAGGCCTTCCCTTGCCGGCGCCACACCGGTGTCGTTCCACTCGGCAATCGCCTGGTGGCGTTCCGCCGGTGAGAGCAGCGGCAGCTCTGGGGTTGCCAGCTCCGGCGCCGCCAGAGCCGCGTTCAGCAGCCTTTGGTAATGAATGATCAAACGGTCGACCGTGGCGGCGTCGAACAGATCAGTGGCGTGCTCAACGGTGCCGCTGAGCCCGCCGTCGTGCTCCGCGAGGTTTACCGTGAGATCGAACTTCGCCGCCGTCGCTTCCACCCTCACCGGCTGCAGGCGCAGATTCTCGATCTCCAGGTTTTCGAAGGGAGCGTTCTGCAGGACGAGCATCACCTGGAACAAAGGAGCGTGAGCGAGACTCCGCTCCGGGGCCAGCTCCTCGACCAGCTTTTCGAACGGTACGTCCTGGTGCAGATAGGCGTCCAGCGCCGTCTCGCGCACCCGGCCGAGAAGCTCACGGAACGTGGGTGTGCCCGCCAGGTCTCCCCGCAGGACCAGCGTGTTGACGAAGAATCCGATCAATCCTTCCGTCTCGACCCGGTTGCGTCCGGCGACCGGCGAGCCCACCGCGAGATCGTCCTGACCGCTATAGCGTGCCAGGGAAGCCTGGAAGGCGGCCAGGAGCACCATGAAGAGCGTCGCTCCTTCGCGCCGGCCCAGGGCCTCGGCTTGCCGGACCAGCTCGGCCGGCAACCGCACCGGCCGGGTGGCGCCACGGAAGCTCTGTGCCGTGGGGCGCGGCCGGTCGGTGGGCAGCTCCAAAAGGGGAGGCAGGCCCGCGAGCTGGCGCCGCCACCAGGCGATCTCATTTTCCAGGACCTCGCCGCGCAGCCAGGAGCGCTGCCAGAGCGCGAAATCCGTGTACTGCACCGGCAGCTCGGGCAAGGGCGAAGGCTGGCCTTCGGCCAACGCCGCATAGAGAGCGGCGACCTCGCGCACCAGGATGCCCATGGACCAGCCGTCGCTGGCGATGTGATGCACTGTCAGCACGGCGACGTGGTCGCTCTCCGCCAGGCGCAGCAGCACGCAGCGCAGCAATGGACCGCGAGTGAGATCGAACGGGCGGCCGGCCTCTTGCCCGGCCCGGGCGAATGCCGCCGTCTCGCGCCGGCTCTCCGGCAGCCCCGACAGGTCCACCGCGCTCAGCCCGAAGGGTCCAGCCGGTTGGACCATCTGAACCGGGATGCCCTCTGTTGCAGCGAAGACCGTGCGCAGCGCTTCGTGCCGGCGCACGATCTCGCCGAGGCAGAGAGCCAGCACCGTCGAGTCCAGCGGCCCTTCGATACGCAACGCCACCGGCATGTTGTAGAGCGGGCTGCCCGGTTCGAGCTGATCGATGAACCAGAGACGCTGCTGGGCGAAGGACAGGGGCATGGGCCCCTCGCCCGGCACCGGGACCAGCGGCGGGGTCTGCAGTTGAGCACCGATCCGCTGCATCGCTTCGACCCGGGCGGCGAGATCCGCCAACCGCGGGGCCGAGAAGAGATCGCGCAGAGGCATCTCGATGCCGAAGGCACTGCGCAGCCGCGACATCACCTGGATCGCCAGCAGGGAGTGCCCCCCCAGCTCAAAAAAGTGATCGGTCGCTCCGACACGTTCGAGACCGAGCAGCTCGGCCCAGATGCCGGCCAGGACCTCCTCGACCGGCGTCCGAGGCGCCACATGGACTTTGTCGGCGCCTTGCCACTGCGGGGCCGGCAGGGCCTTGCGGTCCAGCTTGCGGTTGGGCGTCAGCGGCAGCTCGTCGAGGATCGTGAAGGTGGCCGGCACCATGGACTCCGGCAGCCGCTCGCGCAGGAAGGCGCGCAGCTCCTGCACCTCCAGGGTGGCGCCGGAGCCCGGCACCAGATAGGCGGCCAGGAAGCGCTCCGCGCCCCGGTCCTGGCGTGCAATGACGACCGCCTCGCGGATACCCGGGAAGCCGCCCAGCACCGACTCGATCTCCCCCAGCTCGATGCGGAAGCCGCGGATCTTGACCTGCGTGTCGGCCCGGCCGGCGAACACCGCCTCGCCGTCGGGCAGGTAACGCCCGAGGTCCCCCGTGCGGTAGAGATCGGCCATGAATCGCTGCGCGGTGAGCTGCGGATCGCCCAGGTAGCCGAGGGCGATGTGCGGGCTGCGCACCGAGACCTCGCCGAGCTCGCCGATGCCGGCGAGGGCGCCGACCGGGTTGAGCACCAGGAGCTGAACATCCTGAATGCCGCGGCCGAGGGGAAGGATCTCCCTGGGCCCATTGTCCTCGGCCACGTGATAGCCGACGGCGCGTTGCGTCTCGGTGGAGCCGTAGTAGTTGACGCAGGTCATCGCCGGAGCGATGCGGCGCAGCCGCGCCACGTCACGGCGGGTTAGGACGTCGCCCACCAGGAAGGTGTAGCGCAGAGACGGGACCTCGATCCGCTCGGCGCCGGGAGCTTCGGTGGTCAGCACCTGCCCCAGGGCCGGTGTGAGATGCGCGACGCTCACCCCCACCTCTCGCATCCAGGCGGCCAGCCGGCCTGGCTCATCCATCGTCTCCGGATCGGGGATCACTAACGCCGCCCCGATCTGCAGCGGCGTGAAGATGTCGCGGTGCAGCGGGTCGTGCGCCAGTCCCGACAGCAGGCTGAAGCGGTCGGCGGAGGACAGCTCGAAGCGGCGGCACAGCCACGGGATGAAGTGCGAGAGCGAGCCGTGGCGGCCGACCACGCCCTTGGGCACGCCCGTCGAGCCGGAGGTGAACGCCACATAGGCGGTGTCGTCAGGCCTCACCTCCACGGCCGGAGGAGCCGCGGGGACATCCGTCACGAAGCCGGAGTCGTCAG
>JANOCF010000990.1:0-1744 GCA_031412055.1 Holophagales bacterium
CCCGGCCTCAGCGATCTCCTCACCGCTCAGGTCCATCGCCTTGCGTGTGCCCGGAAAGGTGTCGAGAAGGAAGTAGAGCGAGGGGCGTGAGATGCCGAGCTGGCGAGCCGCCGCCCGGGGCTGCCAGCGGTGGGCCGCGAGAACCGCGAGCAGCTCCTCTTCCGATACGTCCTGAGGACTGCGGAAGGCCGTCCGCCCCTGCCCGGACGAGGCGGACGAGGCGGACGAGGCCGGCAGGGCCGCCATCCGCTCCTGCGCCACCGTCAGCCTCTCTTCGCGCAGCAGATCCTCGATCGCCGAGGGTAGCCGGGTCTCCGCGGCATCCTCACCAATGCCACGGCTGTCGATAGCCAGAGCGCGGGCGACGTTGCGCAACTGGCGGACGTTGCCGGGCCACGGAGCCGAGGCGAAGCGAGCGATCCACGCCGCGGGAGGCCAGGCCTGCGCATTCGGACCGGGATCTGCCAGCCGGCGCTCCTCTCCCACCACGGCGAGCTCCTCGCGCAGGAAGTGAAAGAATAGCCGCCCGATGTCGTCGCGCCGCTCGCGCAGAGGGGGAAGGCGGATCGCGTATCCGCCCAGGCGGTGCAGGAGCGGAGCGCGGAAGCGCCCGGCGGCGACCGCCTGCTCGAGATCGGCGTCCGTGGCGGCGACGACGCGCACATCGACGCGCGCCGGCTCTTCACTCCCCAGCGTCTGGACCTCGCCGCTCTCCAGGGCGCGCAGCAGCAGCGGCTGCACCTCCTGGGAAGCCTCGCCGATCTCGTCCAGGAAGAGCGTGCCGCCATGGGCGCGGCGGAAGTAGCCCCGCCGCGCGTGCTCGGCACCGGTGTAGGCTCCCCGCGCCGCCCCAAAGAGCTCGGCGGCGGCGAGCGACGCCGGCAGCGCGCCCATGTTGAGCGCCAGGAAAGGCCGGTCGCGCCGGCTGCTCGCGCGATGGAGGGCCGAGGCCACGAGCTCCTTTCCGGTTCCCGATTCGCCGCGCAACAGCACCGGGACGTCGAGGTCGGCGACCCGCGCGACCTGGCGGCAGAGATCGAGAAGCGGATCGCTCAGGCCCACCAGGCCGTAGCGCGGCAAGCTGCCGGGAAATACCGGGCGGAAGCGATGAAGCAGGAGGACCACGCAGCCGGCGAGCAGCAGCACCACGCCGCGATCCACCTCGGCGGCCGAGAACGAGGCCTCGCCGCCGACCGGCTCCTCGTTGGCGGTGAGAGACATGGGCGAGTCGCCCCGGAGCAACGTGACGCCGCCGTCCGCCGCCGGGCGGAGGAGCCAGGAACGGCGGCTGAGAAAGGGCACGGCAAGAGGCTGGAAAGCCGATTCACCCGGCGGGGAGAACTCCGGCTCCGCCCGCGACAGGAGCACTTCCCGGCCCGACGACAGATCGAGCAGGGCCGCCCGCTCGCCGACTCGTTGGATCTGAGGATGCCCGAGAATCGTCAGGCCGGGAACGGTAGGCAGAAGCGGGGACTTAACCGTGGGCGCGGACCACGTCTGGGTTTCCAGACGGTTCTCCCTCTTAGGCCCCATCCTGCGTGACCTCCCTATCTTTCTTTCTACGGGTAGGCAACCACTCTAGCTGCTTCGCAGGGCGAGGTCAACGACGTCACGTTCGCAGCAGCCCCAGGTTCACCTGGCGAGTCCTGCCCGCTTGGTGAATCCCTGCGCTTCCAGCCAGTAGTAGAACGTATCGATCCAGTGATCGCTGGTGGTGCCCTGCTTGCGCATGCCGAAGCCATGG
>JANOCF010000991.1:0-14866 GCA_031412055.1 Holophagales bacterium
TGATGCAGAAGAACGCCGACCTACCTACGCTTTACGCGCTTCTCGGAATCAAGCGCTGACGATCACGATCTTCTGAAAGGAGAATCGAGTGGCAGAGAGCACACAGAAGAAGCTGAGCCGGATCCGGCCGCCGCGGGTCCAGATCACGTACGACGTCGAGACAGGCGGAGCCATCGAGAAGAAGGAGCTGCCCCTCGTGGTCGGCATCATGGCCGACCTCGCGGGCAAGCCGGCGGAGGCGCTGCCTCCGGTCAAGGCGCGGAAGTTTGTCGATATCGATCGCGACACCTTCAACGACGTCATGGCCTCCATCAACCCGCGCTTGGCCTTCCAGGTGGACAACAAGCTCGACGAGGAGAGCGACACCAAGCTCAACGTCGAGCTCAAGTTCCGCAAGATGGACGACCTGCGTCCCGAGAGCATCATCCAGCAGGTCGACGCGCTCCGGAAACTGTTCGAGGCGCGGACGCGCCTGAACGATCTCCTTGCCAAGCTCGACGGCAACGACGATCTGGACGTGCTGCTCCAGGACATCGCCAACAACACCGACCGCCAGCAGACGATCAAAAAGGCCACCGAGGGAGGAAACACCAATGGCTGACGAGACCAAACCCGAAAGCGTCCCGGAGGCCAAGCCGGCCAAAGAGCCGAAGGCCGCCGCGACGGCGGAGACCAAGCCCGCGGAAGCCGTTGCCGGAGCAACCGCCGGCGGCGACGGCGCGCTCCTCGACGACATCATCGCCAAGGGCAAGCTGGCCCGCGACGAGAGCCAGAAGGGCCGCGCCAAGGACCTGGTCGGCGAGTTCGTCCACCAGATCCTGGACGAGGGCATGACCATCAGCCGCGACACGATGGCGATGATCCAGAACCAGATCGCCCGCATCGACGAGCTGCTCTCCGATCAGATCAACGAGATCCTGCACCACCCCGACTACCAGAAGCTGGAGGCGTCGTGGCGCGGCCTGCACTTCCTGGTCATGAACACCGAGACCAGCACCCGCCTCAAGCTGCGGCTCCTCTCCGCCAGCAAGCAGGAGCTGTTCAAGGACCTCGACCAGGCGATCGAGTTCGACCAGAGCACCCTGTTCAAAAAGATTTACGAAGACGAGTACGGCACCTTCGGCGGGCATCCGTTCAGCCTGCTGATCGGCGACTTCGAGTTCGGCCGGCATCCGCAGGACATCGCGCTGCTCGAGAAGGTCGCGGGCGTCGCCGCGGCGGCCCACGCGCCCTTCATCGCCAGCGCCTCGCCGCGCCTGTTCGACATGGACAGCTTCACCGAGCTGGGCAACCCCCGCGACCTTTCTAAAGCCTTCGAGAGCTCGGAGCTGATCAAGTGGCGGTCGTTCCAGTCCAGCGAGGACTCGCGCTACGTCTCCCTGGTGCTGCCGCACATCCTGCTGCGCCTCCCCTACGGTCCGGACACGCTGCCGACCGAGGACTTCAAGATGGTCGAGGACGTCGACGGCCGCGATCATTCCAGGTATCTCTGGGGCAACGCGGCCTACGCGCTGGGCCAGAGAATCACCAACGCCTTCGCGCTCTACGGCTGGTGCGCCGCGATCCGCGGCGTCGAGGGCGGCGGCCTGGTGCAGGGCCTGCCGACCCACACGTTCAAGACCGACGAGGGCGACAAAGCTCTCAAGTGCCCGACCGAGATCGCGATCACGGACCGGCGCGAGAAGGAGCTCGACACCCTCGGCTTCATCTCGCTCTGCCACTGCAAGGGGACCGACTACGCGGCCTTCTTCGGCGGCCAGACCACGCAGAAGCCCAGGGTCTACGACACGGACGCGGCCAACGCCAACGCGCGCATCTCGGCGCGTTTGCCCTACGTCCTCGCGGCGTCGCGCTTCGCGCACTACCTCAAGGTCATCTGCCGCGACAAGGTGGGCAGCTTCCAGACCAAGGACAGCATGGCTGTCTACCTCAACCGCTGGATCACCGGCTACATCCTGGGCACCGACGACGCCGGCCAGGAGCTCAAGGCCCAGTTCCCGCTGCGCGAGGCGCGCATCGACGTCTTCGACGTCAAGGGCAAGCCCGGCGCCTACCAGGCCGTGGTCTTCCTGCGTCCGCACTTCCAGCTCGAGGAGCTGACCGCCTCGGTACGCCTGGTGGCCGAGCTGCCGCCCCCGGCCGCGGCCTGACACGTTCGTTAATGGAGGAAATCTGACATGGCCAGCAATATGTACCTGAAGTTCGAAGAGCCCGCGATCGAATCCGGGAGCACGGCAGCCGAGCACGTGAATGAGATCGAGATCCTGTCGTGGAACCACGGCTTCGTGCAGCCGACCAGCCCGACCCGCAGCACCGCCGGCGCCGGCACGGTGGAGCAGGCCACGCATCAAAACATGAGCTTCACCAAGTATCTCGACTCCGCCACCCACTCGCTCCTCAAGTTCTGCTGGTCCGGCAAGCAGATCGGCAAAGCCACGCTGACCTGCTACCGCGCCGACGGCGTCAGCGACAACAAGCCCGTCGAGTACCTGAAGGTGGTGATGGAGCACGTGATCATCGCCAACTACAGCGTCTCCGGCGGTCCGGGCGACATCCCGGTGGAGAACGTCTCCCTCGACTACGGCATCGTGCAGTACAACTATGCCGACCAGAAGAAGGCGGACGGCACCGGCGACGGCGTCAAGCCGGCGAAGCACAACCTGGAGACCCGCGTCATCGAGTAGGCGGGCGATATGGGAGAGCGAAAGACCGAGGTCCGCAAGCCGTTGTTCGACCGGCTGATCGACCGGGACCACAGGCTCCGGTGGGAGGCGCGTCCCTTGCGCACCCTGGGTCGGCGGGAGCTGAAGGAATCGGTGCGCGCGGAGCTGGTGCAGCTGTTCAACACCCGCTGCCCCGTTCCCGCGCACCGGCTTTCCGGCCGTCCCCGCACGGTGATCGATTACGGCATCCCGGACCTGTCAGGTTTTTCGGCCCGGAGCGTCGAGGACCGCGGCCGGCTGGAGGACATCCTCCGCCGCGCCGTCGAGGCTTACGAGCCCCGCCTCGCCGAAGTCCGGGTCCGCCTTGAGCCGCTCGCCGGGGACGTGCTCGCGCTCTCGGGCAGCATCGAGGCGGTGCTCGTCTTCGACTCGGTGCGCGAGCCGGTTTCATTTCTGACCGTGCTCCAGATGAAGAACGGGGAGGTGCAGGTTCATGACGGCCCCTAACGAAGAGCTCCTCCGTTACTACCTGGAGGAGCTCTCCTATCTCCGCGAGATGGGAGGGGAGTTCGCCAAGGCCTACCCCAAGGTCGCGGCGCGCCTCGAGCTGCAGACCGACGAGTGCCCCGATCCGCACGTCGAACGGCTGATCGAGTCGTTCGCCTTTCTCACCGCCCGCATCCAGAGCGACCTTGACAGCGACTTCCCGGAGATCGCTGCCGAGCTGCTCAACGTCCTCCATCCTCACTACCTGAACCCCATCCCGTCGATGGCCATGGCCCGCTTCGAGGTCGATCCCGAGCGCGGCAAGCTCACGACGGGTTACGAAATCCCCCGGCACACGCGGCTCTTCGCAAGCTCCGAAAAGGGAGAGGTGTGCCGCCTGCGCACCTGCTACCCCGTGACCCTCTGGCCCGTGCAGGTGACCGCGGCAGAGTTGGAGCCGACGGAGCCCTACGAGTTCATCCGCGGCGGCGACGGCATCGCGCACGTGCTGCGGCTGCGGCTGCGCGCCATGGACGAGCCGTTCGACAAGCTGGAGATGGACCGCCTGCGCTTCTACCTGCATGGCGACCCGGTCCTCGTCAACCGTCTCTACGAGCTGCTGTTCGATGCCACGAGCCGGGTTGCCATCCTTCCCGCGGGACAGAAGAAACCTTTCTACCTGGACGATCTGGACGGTGGCGCGCTCCAGCCCGTGGGTTTCGCGGACGACGAGGAGGCGATTCCGTATCCGCGCCACTCGCACCCGGCCTACCGGCTGCTGCAGGAGTACTTCGCCTTTCCGGAAAAGTTCCACTTCGTCGACGTCCAGGGGTTGCGCGGGCTCATGACCGGCCGTGAGGTCGACCTCCTCTTCCTGCTCGACCGCGAGCCGTCGTGGAAGCTCGCCATGACGCCCGAAACCTTTTCGCTGGGCTGCGCCCCGGTGATCAACCTCTTCCGCCGCACAAGCGAGCCGATCCGGATCGATCACCGGCAGCTCGAATATCGGCTCATCGCCGACATGCGGCGCGAGAAGACCACCGAGATCCACTCGATCGTCTCGGTGTCGGGCTCGTCCGATCCGGTCCAGGAAACGCGCGACTACGCGCCGTTCTACTCGTTCACCCACTCGATGGCGCAGCGCGGCCAAAAAGCCTTCTGGCACGCGCGGCGGATCGCCAACCCGCGCGCCGACGTGGGCGGCACCGAGATGATGCTCTCGTTCCGCGATCTCGACTTCGAGCCGGCCCGGCCCGCGGAGGAGACCGTCTTCGCGCACCTGCTCTGCACCAACCGCGGCCTCGCGGCCGAGATCCCGGCGAGTGGGCTGCTGCAGACCGACGAAGCCCTGCCGGTCGGCCGCGTGGTCTGCCTGAAGAAACCGACGCGTCCGGTCGACCCGCCGCTCGGCGGCCAGGACCTGTGGCGGCTGGTCTCGAACCTGTCGCTCAACTACCTGTCGCAGGACTCGGACGTGGTGAGCCTGAAGGCCCTGCACGAGATCCTGGGTCTCTACTGCTCCTCGGAGTCGCCCGCGGCCCTGCGCCAGATCCAGGGCATCCGCGCCATGTCGCAGCGCAAGGTCATGCGCCGCCTGGCCGATTGGAACGGTTTCTGCCGCGGCACCGAGATGACGCTGACCGTGGACGAGCGCGATTACGTGGGGAGCAGCGCGCTGCTGCTCTCGGCCGTGCTCAGCCGCTTCTTCGCGCTCCACGCCTCGGTCAACTCGTTCACGCAGCTCGTCGTCCGGCGCCTCGGACGCGAAGGGGAGTGGAAGCGATGGCCGCCTATGGCTGGCGCGAAAAGCGTTCTGTAGAGGACGGCCTCTTTCAGGAGGGCCACCGCTTCACCTTTCTGCAGGCGGTGCGCCTGCTGGAGTCTATGCTGCCCGAGCGCACGCCGCCCGGCGAAGGGATCGATCCGCGCCGCGACCTCGTCCGCTTCCGCTCCAAGGTGCGTCTCGATTTTCCGGCCGGCGACGTCGAGGAGATCCGGCCGTCCGTGGACGGCAAGCCGGCCGAGATGACCGTCAACATCCTCGGCCTGGCCGGCGTGCTGGGGCCGCTGCCGCCCGCGGTCTCCGAGCTGGTCCTGGAGCGCAGCTTCCACAAGGACACGGCGCTCCGCGACTTCCTCGACCTGTTCAACCACCGGCTGGTCTCGCTGCTCTACCGGGCGCGCAAGAAGTACCGGCCGGCGCTCGATTCCAAGGCGCCCGACAGCGGGCGCGTCGCCAGGGTCCTGCACTCGCTGATCGGCCTGGGAACGCCCCATCTGCTCGGCCGCATGGGCATCCCGGACCGCGCGCTGCTGCCCTACGCGGGCCTGCTGGCCGCTCCCGGCCGCTCGACCGTGGGACTGGTGCGGCTGCTGGAAGACTGCTTCGCCGTGCCCGTCGATGTTGCGCAGTTCCAGGGGCGCTGGCACTCGCTGGAGGACGACGACATCACGCGCCTCGGCCGCACCGGACAGAACCAGCTCCTCGGAAGAGGCGCCGTGCTCGGGCAGAGGATCTGGGACCAGGCCGCCGGCTTCGAGCTGCGCCTCGGACCCATGCCGCTCGACCAGTTCATCTCTTTCCTGCCGGGCGGCTCCGCGTTCAAACCGCTGCTGGCCACGACGCGCTTCTACGTTCGCGAGGAGCTGGGCTTCAAGGTTCGCCTGACTCTGAAGAAGGCTGGGGTGCCGGAGCTGAGACTTGGAGGAGGAGCGCGCCTGGGCTGGACCTCCTGGCTCAGGACGAAAGAGTTTTCCAATGACGATTCCCAGGTGAAGCTCACAGGGAGATTATGAGCAGCGAGTTGAAGGTCCTCATCGGCAAGCTCAACCCCATCTGCCGCCGCGGCCTGGAGACGGCCGCGGCGCTGTGCGTTGCCCAGACTCATTACAACGTGGACGTCGAGCACCTGCTGCTCAAGCTTCTCGACCTGCCGGCCACCGATCTCGGCCCGGTGCTGCGCTACTACGGGGTGGACGAGGGCGAGCTCTCCCGCCAGCTCAACCAGGCCATGGAGAGGTTCGACCGGGGCAACAGCCGCACGCCCGCGATGTCGCCGCAGATCCTGCGCCTGATGCGCGAGGGCTGGCTGCTCTCCTCGCTCTACCTGGAGTCGGCCGCCATCCGCTCCGGGGCGCTGCTCCTCGCGCTGTTCGAGGACGAGACGCTGCGCTCCACCATCCACGAGTCCTGCCCGGTCCTGGCGCGCATCTCCCGCGAGTCGCTGCAGGAGACCCTGCGCGAGCTGATCCGCGAGTCCGCCGAGGAGACCGCGGCGCCCGTCGATCCCGGGAAGGTCGCGTCAGCCGGAACGGCGACGGTTCCCGATGCGTCCCAAGGTCCGCCGAAAGCGCCACGAGCCGATTCCGCTCTCGGCCGCTACACGATCGACCTCACCGCCGACGCGCGCGCCGGGAAGATCGATCCCATCCGTGGGCGCGACTTCGAGATCCGGCAGGTCATCGACATCCTGACCCGCCGCCGCCAGAACAACCCCATCCTGGTGGGCGACGCCGGCGTCGGCAAGACCGCCATCGCCGAAGGGTTTGCCCTGCGCGTCGCGGCCGGCGAGGTGCCCGAGCCGCTGCGCGAGATCTCGCTGCTCATCCTGGACCTCGGCCTGCTCCAGGCCGGCGCTGGGGTCAAGGGCGAGTTCGAGGACCGCTTGAAGTCGGTGATCGCCGAGGTCAAGGCTTCGCCCAACCCCGTCATCCTGTTCATCGACGAGGCCCACACCCTGATCGGCGCGGGCGGCGCCGCGGGCCAGGGCGACGCGGCCAACCTGCTCAAGCCGGCGCTCGCCCGGGGCGAGCTGCGTACCATCGCGGCCACCACCTGGTCCGAATATAAAAAGTATTTCGAACAGGACCCGGCGCTCACCCGCCGCTTCCAGCTCGTCAAGGTGGAGGAGCCCGACGAGGAGAGAGCTCTCGACATGCTGCGCGGCATCGCCCCGCACCTTGAAAAGCACCACAAGGTGCAGATCCTCGACGACGCCGTGCGCAGCGCCGTATCGCTCTCGCACCGCTACCTGCCCGAGCGCCGCCTGCCGGACAAGGCCATCGGCGTGCTCGATACCGCCGCCGCCCGCGTGGCCCTGGCCCAGGACGGAACGCCCGCGGCCGTCGAGGACCTGGAGCGCCGCATCCGCATCGCCGGGGCCGAGCTGGAGATCCGCAAGCGCGAGGGCGACCGAGCCGGCAAGGGCCATGGTCACGGTCAAAGCCACGGCATGACCGTGGCCGAGCTGGAGGGCGAGCATACCCGTCTCAACGAGGAGCGCGACCAGGTCCGCGAGCGCTGGGGCAAGGAGCGCGCCCTCGTCGCCGAGATCCGCAAGCTGGAGGCGGCCGAGGACGGCGCATCGGACCGCATGGTCGATCTCCTCGGCGAGCTCGACGCGCTGCAGGAGCCCGAGCCCATGGTGCCGCTGGCCGTGGACTCCCGCTCGGTCGCGAGCGTCGTCTCGGGCTGGACCGGCATTCCGGTGGGCCGCATGCTGGCGGACGAGATCCGCAGCATCATGACCCTCAAGGAGCGCATGGCCGAGCGCATCGTGGGGCAGCCGCAGTCGCTCGACGCGATCTGCCGCCGCATCTCGACCTCGCGCGCGGGCCTGGAAGATCCGGCCAAGCCCAAGGGAGTCTTCCTGCTCGTCGGGCCCACGGGCGTGGGCAAGACGGAGACCGCGCTCACCCTGGCCGACCTGCTCTACGGCGGCGAGCGCAACCTGATCTCCTTCAACATGTCGGAGTTCCAGGAGGCGCACTCCGTGGCTACGCTCAAAGGCGCGCCGCCGGGCTACGTCGGCTACGGCAAGGGCGGAGTGCTCACCGAGGCCGTGCGCCGCCGGCCGTGGAGCGCCATCCTGCTCGACGAGATCGAAAAGGCCCACCCGGACGTGATCGATCTCTTCTACCAGGTTTTCGACAAGGGGATCCTGGAAGACGGCGAGGGCGTGACGGTCGACTTCAAGCACACCGTCATCCTGCTCACCTCGAACGCGGGCGCCGAAGTGATCCTCGATGCCTGCCGCGATACGGGCGAGATGCCGGACCCCGCGGAGCTGATCGAATCGTTGCGGCCGGCTCTGCTCAACCACTTCCGGCCGGCGCTGCTGGCGCGCCTCGTCGTGGTGCCCTACTACCCGCTGGGCGCGGACGAGATCGTGCGCATCGTGGAACTGAAGCTGCGCTCCATCCAGCAGCGTATCCGCGAGAACCACGCGGCCGAGATGACCTACGACCCGGCCCTGGTGCAGTCGCTCGCGGACCGCTGCAACCGCGAGAGCGGCGCGCGGGAGATCGATCAGATTTTGACGCAGACGCTCCTGCCCGAGCTGTCGACAAGGATTCTGGAGCGCATGGCCCGGGGCATGAGCTTCACGCGTATCCATGTGTCGGTGGACGACATGGGGAGGTTTGTGTGATCGTCAAGGAAGCCATAATGCCGCTGACTCCGCAGGACCGGCAAGACGTCCGGGATATCAAGCAGGCGGTTCAAGGCGGCACTCTGCGAAGATGACGTTTTTCAAGGCCTGGGTCGACAGCAGCCCGCAACGTGTCGAGAGGATCAGCGGCCGCACCTCCGAGGGGATCGGCGGCGTCCGCGTGCTGTGGGTTCAGTATCTCCGGGCGAACCTTCCGCACCAGTACCTTGCGGGCCTGTTCCTTTCCTCCAAGGTTCGCCCGCGGGATATCGACGAGATGGTCGCCGCGTGCGATGAATTCTCGCGCTACTTGAACGGTGCAAACCTGCTTCTGAGCGATATCAGGGCCGGCGACGTGATGGATCACCGATTGTTCACCGAACTGCACCTCAACCACGACGTCATCCTCGTGGGCGAGAGTCATGGCTATGATGAGGACTTGAACCTGATCCTGGCCATCCTCCAGGGCTTCGTCGAAAAGCAGAGGAAGCTCCTCTTCCTGTTCGAGCACCTGCCCGGCCGGGAAATAGGAGCGCGGTTGAGGACGCTGATCAAGAGCCGGGACTCGCTGGCGGATTTTTTCGACAATGAGAGGTTCGACATCCCGGGTGTGGGACAGCAGAAGACGCCGATTCAGGCCTGGGAGCGTCCCGAGTCGAGAGACAGGCTCCTGCGGCTGTTTCAATTTGCCAGGAACAACAACATCCAGGTGATCGGACACGATGCCCCTTTTGAGGAGCAGACCGAGAAAGCGATGAGCGAGGGGGCCCAGAAGTCGCTGGATCACAGAGACGATTACATGGTGAGCTACTGCGCCCGGATCCTCAATAAATATCCGCACCTCACGCTCCTCTGCTTCGTCGGCGCCTATCACCTCGGGCCCCAGCTCAAACGGTTCAAGGAGCAGTATGCCGGGTTCAACGTGGTGGGGCTCGGCACGTCCAGGACCCCGAAGGGCGTGTACATGCCCAACATCCGAATGGAGGAGGCAAACCGGTGGCAGGTCCTGGCCGCATGAGTCACGTCCGCGCTCGCTTCACCCTCGACCGGAAAACGGTCGCGGCCCTGGTCGTCGGCATGGCCACGTTGCAGATCCTGATGTTTGCGGCGGGATGGATCGTGGGGGTGAGCCGGACCTCTTCCCCGGCCCTCGGACGGCCGGTCGTGGGAGCTCCCGTGCTTGCGCGCGAAGCGGAGGCTGCGAAGCCTGATCCCGTCTCTCCCCTCGCCGAGCTCGCCAACTACATCCTGCCTCCGCCGTCGCAGACGGTCCGGGCCGCGCGAAAGGCTTTCTTTTCACGCCCCGCGCCGGCTTACTACGCCGCGATGATCCGCGAGGCCGCCCTGCGCCACTCGCTCCCGCCCGCGCTCGTCGAGGCCATGGCCCGCGTGGAGTCGGGCTTCAATCCGCGAGCCGTGTCGAACAAAGGTGCCCGCGGGCTACTCCAGGTGATCCCGGCCACGGGGCGGCGCTTCGGCGTCCGGCCCGATCAACTGCTCGAGCCGGAGCACAATCTCGCGGCGGGCACGGCCTATCTCGCCTGGCTGCTTGCCCGTTACGACGACGATATCGATCTCGCGCTCGCTGCCTACAACGCGGGTGAGGGCGCGGTGGACGAGCATGGCGGCATCCCGCCGTATCGTGAGACCCGCGACTATGTCCAGCGCGTGCGCGCGGCCTTGAGCACGATCGAGGAGCGCGAGAGCCAAGCCGAGCCGGAAGAAGCGAACCACGATGTCCTCGCGGCAGAAGGGAGGGAGTGCCAGTAGAGCTGGAGATGTTCCACGAGATCAGCGGCAACATCCCCATCCTTCAGTCGCTCCAGCAGTTGAGCGACAGGTACCCGGATTGGCTGATCATCCCCGGTACGCTCACGGTGTTTGGGCTCGAGCCGGTCAAAGGTTTCAAGTACAATCAGCCGTCGGCCCTGCACCAACTCGTCGCCGCCGCAACTCGGCCGTCGGTACATCCGGAGCCAGGCGGCGCTATTCCGATCCTCAATCGATCCGGCGTTCGGCCTGGGCACCGCGAGGGTTGCGGACGAAGTCGTAGTGCTCGGCCACCGAGTGCACGCAGAGGAGTGGGGTGGTCGGGGCAAACCGTTAAAACAGGGACCGCAAGCCGCGTCCTCTCAGGGAACACGTCCGGCTTCTTGGAGTGTCCATCTTGAGCGAGAAAAGAAAACACCTCCTGATCATTCCAGACGGGGCCCCGGACCTGCACCAGGTCGCGGGCCTCTCCCCGCTCGCCGAAGCCTCGATACCCTGCTGGGACTGGCTCGCTTCCGAGGGCGTGTGCGGCCTCATGCAGACACTGTACGACGACCTGCCCCGGGGGAGCATTGTCGCGCAGCTCGGCATGCTGGGATGGGATCCCTACCTCTACGGTGGGCACGGCCGCGCGAGCTGGGAGCTGCTGGCACTGAGCGACGTCGAGCTTGGCCGCGCCGACCTGGTCCTGCGGGCCAACTTCGTCCAGATGGTGGAGCGCCGGCTGATCAGCTACAACGCCGGGTTCATCCGGACCGAGACGGCCGTCCTGCTGGTGGAGCGCGTCAACTCCGCGCTCCGCGGCGAGTTCCCGGGAATCGAGCTGCACCACAACTGTGACTTTCGCAACACTTTGGTGCTGCGAGACGCCGGGATCGATCCGGCGCTCCTCGTATGCCCGGAGCCGCACGACCACGAGGGGACCGAGTTCGAGACCGGCCGGCTGATCGCCGGCCGGGATGTGGCCAGCGAGGCCGTGGCCGCCAGCCTGAACCGATACCTGGTGCGCGTCGCGGAGGTGCTGGCCGGCGAGCCCGCCAACATGATCTTCCCTTGGAGCGCCTCTCGTTCCGTCGCCCTGCCCGCGTTCCGTGACAGCACGGGATTCACCGGCCGGTGCGCCATCGTGGGGTGCATGGATTTCCTCAAGGGAATCGCCAGGGCGGGCGGCATCGACTTCTTCGAGGTCGGCAACGGGCGCCCTGATACCGATTACGCGGCCAAAGGGGCGAAGGTCCTGGAGCTGTTCGAGGCGGGCTACTCCTTCGTCGTCTGTCACATCAACTCTCCCGACGAGGCGGCCCACATGCACGATCGAGAGATGAAGATCCAGTGCATCGAGGCCATCGACCGGCATGTCCTCACCCCCGTTGTGGAATACCTGCGGTCTCGCCCCGAGGAGCTGGGCGGCCTGGTGGTCGCGCCCGACCACTACACGAACCTGCTTCTCGGACCGGTGCGGGCCGATGCCCATTCCGTCCATCCGGTACCGTTCGTGATCTGGAACGGCCGCGACCGCGACGGGGTGAGCCGGTTCGACGAGGAGTCGGTGCGCGAGGGCCGGTTTGGGGCGAGCCCGGTCAACCATCTGAGCCTGCTGCAAATTCTGGGGGTGGTCCGGCCCGGGGCGCGGCTTCTGTCGCAGCTCGAAGGAGAGCCTTCCATTCCTCAAGTCCACCCTGAGATCCGACTCGCCCATGAGGAGCCCTGTTGAGCGACCGTGTGTTCGATCAATCCGGCCGGCCGGCCGGCATGGGCCGGCTGACGGCGGACCCCCATCCTCTCTTGTTCGACCTTCTCTACGATCCCCAGTTCGCATGCGATCGGGCAGAGGTCCTGCCGTGGCTCCTGCGGATCGATGCGGCCCACGTGGTGATGCTGTCGGAGCGCGGTATTCTGGCGCGCGGGGCAGCGGCCGGCCTCCTGCGGGTGAACCGGGAGCTCGCGGCGCGGGGACAGGAGGGGGAAGCGGTGATCGAGCCGCCGCAGGTCCATCGCGGCCTCTACATGGTCTACGAGCGCCACTATGTCGACCGGCTTGGGCCGGAGGTCGGCGGCGCCGCCCACGTTGCCCGCAGCCGCAACGACATCAACGCCACGATCGCGCGGATGCGCCTGCGCAACGAGCTGATCGCCTTGCTTGAAGCCGGTGGCGCGCTGGCCGGCGCGGCGCTCGGGCTCGCCCGGGACCACGCGGGGACGGCCATGAGCGGCTTCACCCACTACCAGCCGGCGCAGCCGACAACGTTCGGGCATTACCTCGCGGGTGTCGCCTCGGAGATGCTCCGCTCGCTCGATCTGCTCGCCGGCGCCTTCGGCACCGTCAACCGTTCGCCGCTGGGAGCCGGCGCGGGCCTGGGCACATCGTTCGCCATCGATCAGGAGCTGACGGCCTCTCTCCTAGGTTTCGACGGGGTCATCCTCAATTCGCTCGACGCCGTTGCCTCCCGGGACTACGCCGTCCAGGTGCTCGCGGCGCTGTCCATGCTCGGGTCCACCCTGACGCGCCTGTCCTTCGACCTGCAGACCTGGGGCAGCCACGCCTACGGGTTCCTGCGCTGGCCCGACCCCATGGTCAGCACCAGCTCGATGATGCCTCAGAAGCGAAACGCTTTCGTGTTGGAGAACATCCGCGGACGGGCCGCGAGCCCCACCGGGGCGCTGGTCGCGACGCTGCTCGGCATGAAAAACACCCCCTTCAGCAACAGCGTGGAGGTCGGCTCGGAAGCGACCTCCCACCTCTGGCCGGCGCTGGCGGCGGGGCGAACCATGGTCGGACTCACGGAGCTTGTGCTGCGCGAAGTCGAGGTCGACTCCGACCGAATGCACTCGTTCCTGAAAGACGGCGAGACGACGATGACCGCCTTGGCCGACCATCTGGTGGCGTGTCATGGGCTGCCATTCCGGACCGCGCATGATGCGGTCGGCCGTCTTCTCCAGCGCGTCCAGCGCGCCGTCCCTGGTGAGCCTCTCTCGGCCGCCGCGGTCCGGGCAGGTCTTCAGGATGCGCTCCGGAAGGTCGCCGGACGCGACGTGCTCCTCGACGAAGGCGAGATCGCCCGGGCGCTCGACCCGCTCGCCAGCGTCCAGGCCTCCCGCCATGGAGGCGGCCCGGCCTCGGAATCGGTCCGAGCTCAATTGGAACAGCTCGACGAAGCGCGCCAGGGCCTCACCGCGCGCGTCGCCGCCTGGCGGCAAAGGCTCGAAGGGGCCGAGACGCGTCTCGACGAAGCCGTGGGCTCTCTGCTCCATGGATAGCCGGAAGAAAGCGGGTTCCGTCCTGGACCTCATGCAGGACTCCCCGCTCGTGGCTCTCCGCGGGCGCCGCGTGTCGGCACCGAGGGCGCGCCTCTGGGGGAAGCTCGAGCTGGCGCTCCCCGGAGCCATGAAGGACCGGGTAGCGCGCGAGATCGTCGAGCGGGCCGAGGCCTCCGGAGAGCTGCGTCCCGGCGGGACGATCGTCGAGAGCTCCTCCGGCACGATGGCCGAGGGGCTGGCCCGGGTCGGAGCCCTCAAGGGCTACCGGGTGATCATCGTGACCGACCCCCGCATCGATGGGCTGACGCGGGCCAAGCTGGAGGCGCTCGGGGCCACGCTCGAAGTGGTCGATACCTACCATGCCAGCGGCGGCTGGCAGCGGTCGCGCCTGGAGCGCCTTCGCGAGGTGCTGGCGGCGAACCCCGGAGCGGTCTGGCCCCGGCAGTACGACAGCCCGGGGAACGCGGGAGCCTACGAGGGGAGCGTGGCCCGGGAGTTGCTCGATGCCCTGGGGACGCGCATCGGTGCTCTGATCGCCACGGCCGGCAGCGGCGGTTCGCTCTGCGGCACGGCCCGCGCCCTCCGCCGGGACATCCCGGACCTGCGGGTGGTCGCGGTGGATGCGGCCGGCTCGGCCCTTTTCCATCAGCCGGACCGCCGCCGGCTCCAGAGCGGCCATGGCAACAGCATCATCCCGGGCAACCTGGACTACACGGTCATCGACGAGGTCCACTGGGTGGCGGATGCCGAGACTTTCAACGCCTGCCGGGAGCTCGCGCGGCGCGAGGGGATCTTCGCCGGCGGCTCGTCCGGGGCAGCCTATGTAGCCGCTTCCTGGGTGGCCGAGCAGCTCGGGGACGACCGGGATGCGGTCGTGATCTTCCCCGACCGGGGAGACCGCTACTTCGAATCCATCTACTCCGACGGCTGGTTCGCAGAGCACGGGCTCGCAGACCGGCCGGCAGCCGCGAGTCCCGAGACGATCCGCTACGGCCAGGATGTCGCCGAGCGCTGGAGCCGGGCCGAGCTGCCGCACGACGGCTCGGGCCCCTATCACGCGCCCGAAGTTCAGCGGACGGCCGACCTGGAAAGGGAGCTGGGTATCTCATGAAGGGCATGAAGGGGAAGCACTTCCTCTTCGTCGAGAGCAACACCACCGGCACCGGAGCGCTGGCCGTCACCTGGCTGCTCGAAAGCGGAGCCCGGGTCACCTTCCTGGCGCGCCAACCCGACAAGTACCCTTTCCTGACAGCTCCTGGG
>JANOCF010000992.1:0-1909 GCA_031412055.1 Holophagales bacterium
ATCTCCTTGTTGGAAGCCTCCGGCGGCCTCTGGCAGACCCTCTAGGGCAAGGCCTGTGCCAGGATAGATATCGTTGATTTCAGAGGGTTTACCGAAAGAGGCCCAAGGATTGGCGACCTCTGGAGAGGACGGTGGCCTTCACTCCCTTTGGACAGGGAGTGTAGGCCCGGTGTCTCCCTACCGTTGCCGGTTGCCGCCCAGGAGGCCGCCGGCCAGGTTCGCCAGGTCGTCCATGACCTGGCCGTCGCCGTCGAGGTCGAGCAGGGCTCCCAGCCCCCGCCGCGCCTGCGGATTCTGCTCGACATGCTGGCGTTCCTGGCCGAGCACGCCCGCCAGCCCGCCGGGATCGAGCCCCTGCTGGCGCTGCTGGCGGCCCAGGTAGCCGAGCACGATCGGGGCGAGCAGGGCGAGGAGCCGAGCGATCGTGGCCGGATCGAGGCCGGTGTTCCGCCCCAGGTTGCCTTGCACGCTCTGCTGGCGGCCGCCGAGGATGTGGCCCAGGATCGAGGATCCCGCGGAGGTGTTGCCGCTGCCCAGGAAAGAGTCCAGGGAGTCGAGGATGCTCCCATCGTGATCCTTGGATAGAGCATTGGAAAGCTGCTGCGCACCCTGGGGCTGTGACGTGTTCTGCGCCATCGCCCCGGTCAGGGTGGCGAGAGCGGCGGGAAGGGCTTCGCGGGTCTGATCTTCTGAAATCCCGAGCTGGCGGCTGATCTGCGTAAGCCTGGGACCGCTGAGCTCCTGGTTGACGAAGTTGATGAGGGCCAAAGCTGCACCTCCTTGCGGGGTCACGCCGGACCGGAAGGGTCCGGGCTTCCGTTCATGGAAAGCAGGAAGCGCGCCATGAGCGCGGCGGTCTGCAAAGAAAGAGTCTTCATCGGTTAGGATTCCATCCAGCGACGACCATGTCCACTCCATCGCGTCCTGACGACGAAGGCACCTCCATGTCCACACCTACCATCTCCCGGGAGAAGGTGCGGCTCTTCGCGCCGACCCGCGATGCCGTGCCCGCGCCCGGCGCCGGGCCGGTGTTCGGCCGCCGCTTCTTCCGCCAGTTGCGTGAGAACACGGGCGGCTACTTCCTCCTGCTGTTCACGGGCATTGGAGTGGGGCTCTTCCTCCTCGGCCTCACGAACACCCTGGGCCAGGGGGCAGTGGAAGCTGAAGGATTCGACCTCTCCCGCGCGGTACCCATGCTGATCGGCTCCATCTTCATCCTGGGCTCCCTGCAGATGCTCCTGTCCCTGCTCGCCCCGACCGTGAACCGGGAGCGGGTCGGCCCCGCGGCCGAGCCCTGGACCTGGGACCATCCCTGGCGCAAGGAGTGGATGGCACGCGACTACGCCGAAGGCAGGAACACGGTCCTGGGGCGCATGGTGGTGATTCCGGTTACCGGACTGGCCACAGCGGCCGCACTGAGCGAGCCGAGTTGCGTCGTCACGGGGGTCGCCATCGGTTTCGGTCTCGTCTCCTTGCTGGCTGTCTACGATGCGCTGAAAAAGCTGAGCCACTGGTTGCGCTTCCGCCATCCGGTCGTGATCTGGTCGTCGATCCCCACGTTTCAGGGAGAGACGCTCGCCGGCAGGATCGCCTACGCCCGCCCGGTGCGCGCGGCGGCTCCTCCGCGCGTGACGCTCCGCTGCGTCCGGGAGGACTGGCTCGAGCCGGTCGGAGAGAGAGGGAGCCGGTCGCTCCAGCCCTTCGCGGTCTATCGCGAGACCCACGAGGTTCCGCTGCCTGGAAAGGAACCTCTCGAGTCGATCGACTTCGCGTTCGAGGTCCCCTACGACCAGCCCGGCACCAACCTCCCCGCGGAGAAGCCTACCTACTGGCAGATCGTGGTCTCCGTCCCGCTGACCGGTCCGGACCTGGAGACGGTGTTCCTGGCCCCGGTGTACCAGCACAAGGC
>JANOCF010000993.1:0-4474 GCA_031412055.1 Holophagales bacterium
CTCGAAAAGCGCCAGCTCCTCGACAACGAGGCGCTGAACTTCCTCAACACCCTGGTCGGCGCGCTGGTCGCGGCGGCCTTTTCACCCTGGGTGGTCTCCTCGTGATCAACAGCGGCACCCTTCCGGCGAACCGCTCCAAGATGAGCCTCTACTCGCAGCTCGTGCGGCCGTTCACGCTGCTGCCGCCGCTGCTGGGCATCATCTCGGGCGCCATCTGCGCCTTCGGCTCGGTCCACAACCCGGACCCTTCGCGGCAGGTGACCCTGTCGGTGATCCTCACCGTGATCCTGGGCTCGCTCTGCGCGAGCTTCATGAACGCGGCGTCCAACGCGATCAACCAGATCTACGACCTGGAGATCGACCGGGTGAACAAGCCGAGCCGGCCGCTGGTCACCGGCGAGCTCTCGGTGCGCGAGGTCTGGATCCTGAGCTGGATCCTGTACGCGCTGGCGCTGATCCCGACCTGGCTGGTGGTGCCGTACCCCTACGAGACCTTCCAGGAGAAGCTGACGGCACCGGTCGCCGAGCACGCCACCTTCTTCATCTACCTGGCCGGGCTGCTGTTCACCTTCATCTACTCGGCGCCGGAGCTGGGGCGCACCAAGATCCGCGGCATGCTGGCGAACTTCACCATCGCGATCCCGCGGGGCATCCTGCTCAAGGTGGCGGGCTGGGCGATGGTGGCGCACGTCGGCTACACCGAGCCCTGGTTCATCGGCGCCATCTTCGGCCTCTACCTGCTGGGCGCCGCGACCACGAAAGACTTCGCCGACATGGAAGGCGACCGGGCGGGAGGCTGCAAGACCCTGCCGATCCTCTACGGGGTCGAGCGGTCGGCCTGGATGATCAGCCCGTTCTTCATCCTCCCCTGGCTGCTGATGCCGCTGGGAGCGTACCTGGACGATCCGTTCGCCCCCGGGCAGAAGATCCTTACCGGCAACGCCACCCTCCTGACCGCCATGGGCATCGTGTTCACCCTGTGGGGCATCTACACCGTCTACCTGCTCCTGCGCGACCCCAAGTCGCTCACCGAGACGGAGAACCACCCGTCCTGGAAGCACATGTACTTGATCATGATGGCGGGCCAGATCGGGTTCGCGCTGGCGTATCTGTTCTGAGAACGAGGGGCGGCAGTAAGGCGGTGATCCGTGCTAGCATCACGATGACATGGTTACCGCGATGGCGACGAGCACTCCTGTAGAGCGGCATCAACGCAAGAGCCTCGGCGCCTTCTACTCTCCCCTGGCTCTCGTAGAGCCTCTCGTCGCCTGGGCTGTCACCGGAGCCGGCCAGTCGGTGCTCGATCCGTCCTGCGGCGACGGAGTTTTTCTTGAGGTGGCAGCACGCCGGCTGCGCGGTCTGGGTGCGAGCCCTGAGCGGGTGGCGTCTCTTCTGCAGGCCGTCGACCTCAACCCCGAGGCTGTGCGGATTACTCGCGACCGGCTTCACGCCGGGATGGACCTGCCTTTCGTCAACGTCCGCCTCGCTAGTTTTTTCTCGTTACCACCTCCAGGCGGCCTCTTCGGCTCGGCCGATGGGGTGGATGTGGTAATCGGGAATCCACCCTACATCCGGTACCAGGACTTCAACGGCGAGCCTCGTTTGGAGGCCCTGGAGCGGGCTTCGTCCGCGGGAGTGCAGCTCAACGGGCTCGCCTCCTCATGGGCTCATTTCGTCGCCCACGCGGCCGCGTTCCTGCGGCCCGGCGGCCGGCTCGGACTCATCCTGCCGGGTGAGTTGATCCATGCCACGTATGCCGCCCCGCTGCGGGAGCACCTGCGCCGCATTTTCGGGGAAGTGCACGTTGTTTCTTTCCGGCAGCCGGTCTTTCCGGATGTCCAGGAAGAAGTGGTGCTGCTCCTTGCTTCCGAAAAAGACAGGGGACCGGGCCGGCTCGGGTTGATCGAGGTTGAGTCGGGCCTTGATCTCTCGGATCTCGGAGCTGTTCTGGCTCGCGCCGAAGTCTTCCCCCTGGGAGAAGAGCCTGAGAAGTGGCTCCCCGGCACGACCCATCCCGGGATCGTCGATCTCGACGAGCTTCATGGCCGCGGGCTTCTGAGCCCCTTGGGGGATGTGGGTAAGGCGAACATCGGTTTTGTCAGCGGAGCCAACGAGTACTTTGTCCTGACGCTTGCGGAGGCAGCCCACTGGCGCTTGCCTGAGTCCTCGCTCCGGCCGGCCCTGATCAAGGCTCGACAGATTCCGGGTCTGCAAATCACGGCAGCCGACCTTGCGCGCGTGCGGTCCGAAGGCGAACGATGCCTGCTGTGGAGCCCTGGAGAGAAGCTTTCCCAGCCGGAGCAGGCCTATGTTCGCTGGGGAGAAGACCAGGGCTATGCGGAGCGCTACAAATGCCGCGTCCGTTCCCCGTGGTACAAGGTTCCGGGTGTCATCACGCCGGACGCATTTTTGACCTACATGAGCGATGCCGTGCCCCGGCTTTGCGCCAACCGTGCTCGGGCCATCTCCTCGAACACGCTTCTGACCATCCGCCTTTCTGGGATTCCCGCCGCCTTGCGGAGAGCTTTCGTGACCGCCTTCTACAACTCTGCGACCCTCCTGTCCTGTGAGCGCGTCGGGCGGAGCTACGGCGGCGGGGTTCTGAAGGTGGAGCCTCGCGCAGCGGACCGGATCCTCGTCCCCGCGGCCGACCTGGTCCTCCGGCACAAACAGGCTCTGTTGGGGTTGACGGCGAAGGTGGATGCGATGCTTCGCAACGGGCGGACGGGCTGTCTGGATGAAACGATTGCCGCTGTCGACGCTGTTCTCTTCGAGGGTGAACGGATGAACAGGAGCGACATGGCGGCTGCCCGAGCTTCCCTTCGCGAGCGGCGCCAGGGCCGTTCCCGAGCGAGAAAGCCCGTTACCCTTGTCGCCATCCATGACTCGTAAGACCAGCCCCCGGGTAGCGGAGAGCTCCGGCTGCCGCCCGTTCCGTGAGATGTACCAGTGGGCCGTGGACGCGAAGCCGTCCCGATGGACCCAGGTGGAAGCCGCTTTCCTGGCAGCCATGTGCGACTTCGATCAGGCCTTTGCAGTCGGGTTGGCCGACCAGGGGGACAATCAAAACGGGAAAGGGGACTTCTTCACCGACCTGATCGCCCTGATCCTGGAAAACTGCTCGGGCAAGGAGCTGCACGGGCGGGGCGCGGTTCCGGGCCTGATCTTTCCCAACCACAATCTCGACACCTCTTATCCCAGAGAGGGAACCGTTGAGATCCTGATCGAGACCAAGGCGGCCGGAGCCCCGAAGTCCCTCCGCAATCCGAATCAGAAGAATCTCAAGGGGCGGCCAGGGAGCTCGGACCTGGACAAGCGGATCAAGGAAGCCGGCCTCAAGACCATCGATCTCAAGGCCGAGTGGGCCCGGAACGCCGGTCAGGGAGGAGGTCCGACGAGCGACCTGTTGACCTGGCTGCGCCAGAGCAAGCCGCTCTCCTTCCTGTTCCTTGCCATCCGGGTCGTGGACCAGAAGGACTTGGAGCGGACGCTGTTTTTCGCGAACGCAGCCAACCGGATGATGGATGACGTTGGACTCGTCGCGTATGAGCCTTCCTCGTCCGGCGATGGCTATCAGGCCTGCAAGGTTCCGCCTCATCTCCAGCTCGACCGGGTTTTGAGCCGGGTCTGCACGGCTCTGCGAGTCCTGCCGTAGCACTTGGCATATAGTGATGGCACGCGGATTGAACAGGAGATGCGTGGAGGAAGATCCAACATGGCCGACGACCGCACGACGACAACGATCAACGACCCCGAGCCCCTGACTCGCCCGATCGCGGACGAGCTTTCGAACGCGGTCGCAGAAGACTTGGAGAGCTTCGACTCCGCCCAGGCGGAGCGGGATTCCGAGCGGGTTTTCACCGCCGGCGACGGCGAGGAGCTGCCGAGCAGCGGCCTCCTGTCGTTTTACGACCGGCTGCGCAATCGGATCCTGCAGGCGGCGGAGAAGCGCGGCGGCAAGATGAGCGAAGGCGCCCTCAAGGCGCTGCTGCTCGTCCCGGACGTCTTCATCCTGCTGACCCGCCTGATGCTGGACAAGAACGTCCCGGGCTCGACCCGCGCGATGATCGGCGGGGCGCTCGCCTACTTCATCCTGCCGGCCGACCTGCTGCCCGAGATGCTCCTGGGCGGCGCCGGGTACATGGACGACCTCATCCTGGCTGCCGCGGTGCTGTCGCAGGCGTTCGGCGGCGAGCTCGAGCCCTACGCCCGCCGTCACTGGAGCGGTCCGGAGGACCTGCGGGTCGTGCTGCGTGACCTTACCGAGACGGCGCAGTCGCTGCTCGGGCAGAACCTCTATGACCGTCTGAAGAAGCTGATGGGGCGTCGCGGGATTCGGCTCGATAACTAGTCGGGACGGAGGGCGTTGGCGTTGCGCCGCGCCCTCAGCTCCTCGAACACCTCTTTGACCACCGCGAAGCCGCCGTCCGGGAAGTTGTCCGGGTTGTCCCAGAACTCGGCCAGCGCTCCCGTG
>JANOCF010000994.1:0-3065 GCA_031412055.1 Holophagales bacterium
GGCTCCGAGGACGGCGGGGAGATGGGGGCGTTCCACAACCGCCGATACTCGCTCGCCCTCGACGCAGTAAGCACCAAGCTTCAAGACTTCCTGCCGCTGGGCCTCGATGCGGTTCTGATCCCGGATCCGCGCCTGCATGGCGTTCCGCCGGCCCTGAAAACGTAACAGTCTAGAGAGACAACCAGAGAGGGGCGCCATGAAGACACAGATCTCAAGGAACGGGTACCGCCGCGAGAAGCGTTACTCCGGCGTTTATCAGCAGCAGGGGCGGCTGATCACGGACAGCGACTGGAACGAGCTGGTCGATACCTTCAAGGAGCGGGTGGACGAGGCCCTGGTGGACGTCGTCGGCAGCGGCAGCCCCAAGGGACGCGCGCCCCTGATCCAGATGGCGGGCACCACGCCGAAGATCGTCCCCGGCACCGTCTACGCCGACGGCATCGAGGGCCGGATCGTCCCCGCCCCTGGCGTGAGCGTGCCGTTCGACTTCAGCCAGCAGGTGGATTTTCCGTCCTCCCCGCCGCTGCCCGCTCCGGGAACGGCCTACCGGATCTACGCGGACGTGTGGGACCGCCACGTGGGCCCGCTGGAGGACGACGGCCTGCGCGATCCCGCCCTGCACGGCGCCGACACCTGCACCCGTTCCCAGACCCTCGTTCAGGTCAAGTGGTGCCCGGTTGCCAGGAAACCCGAAGCCCCGGCCGACAATCCCGTCCAGGGCGACGCCCGGCTGACTCTCAAGTACCCCCAGGGCGGCAGCCAGGGCGGCACCGATCCCTGCGATCCCAAGGCCCAGGAGGTCGACCCGGTCGGCGGCGACTTCCTTTTCCGGGTCGAAATCCACGACGCGCGCTGGCCGGCGAACGTGGCCCCCACCGCTCCGGACCGCGTGGTCGTCAAGTGGTCCCGCGAGAACGGCGCCGAGCAGTACACCTTCGCGGACATGCCTGACTGGTTCAAGTCCGGCCCCTGGATCTACGAGCTGTACGACGCCGATTCCGAGAGGCACCTCGGCTTCCACCTGGCGGCCGGCAACTGGGCGCCGAAGCGGGGGAGCCTGGTCGCTGCGCTGCCGCAGATCGCGCCGGCGGGCACCATGGTGCGCCGCTGGGAGGGCTACAGCGTCCTGGTGCGCTCGGGCAGCGTCTGGTCCGTCTCATCCACCAACGGGGAGACGACCGCGGACACCGCGGGCGGCGCGGATGTGCAGGTGAGCGGCGGCGCGGTGACCGTAACTCTCGCGGACCTCGAGCTCTCGCTGGAGCTGCTGGGCAAGGTCCTGCTGCCGGGCGACTTCTGGGCCGCGCCGGTGCGCCGCGCGACCTACGAGGCGGGCAAGAAGCTGCTCGACAACGCGCCCTCCTCGGGGATCGTGCACCACTACCTCCTCCTCGCCGAAGTGCAGGCCAACAACCAGTTGAAGCCGCGCACCGCGCAGGAGCAGCGCAGGCTGGCCTTCCCGCGTCTCTCCGAGCTCGATGCCGGCGACATGGGCTACGTCACGACCTGCACCAGCGGGCTGTACGACGCCACGCACGACACGGTGAAGAAGGCGCTGGACCGGCTGTGCGCCATCAACGGCACGCACGTGGGCTATACCAAGCCGTCCGACACCTCGGTTTTCAAGGGGAACAACCCCACTACAGTCGCGCAGGCCCTGAACCTGCTCGCCGATGTCGTCCGACTGGACATCGGCTACGTCACGACCTGCACCAGCGGGCTGTACGACAACACGCACGACACGGTGAAGAAGGCTTTGGACCGGCTGTGCGCGATCAACGCCACGCACGTAGGATTCGCCAAGCCGGCCGACACGTCGATCTTCCAGGGGGCGAGCCCGACCACCGTGGCTCAGGCGATGAACCTGCTGGCCGACGTGAAGTCGCAGCAGATCTCGTACGTTCCCGCCCAGAATCCAGCGGTCAACGACGTCAAGGAGGCGCTCGACGAGCTGTACGCCCGGCCGGTGAACAACGGCAGCCGGGTCTACATCGGCCAGGGTGGACAGTACGCGAGCATCGACCTCGCCCTGAACGCTCTCGCGCCGCAGACCGATGACATCGCGCTCGCGCTGCTGCCCGGCGAGCACAAGATTCCGGCGAACTACGCGCCGCCCGCGTCGCTGAACGGCGCGCGGCTCAACATCCTCGGCCTGGGCGATGCCGCCCGTCTGGCCTTCGAGGCGCCCATCGTCTTCCTGGGGCTCGAGTCGTTCACGATGCAGGACGTCGCTGCCGAGTTCCCGGAGACGTATCTCGCTCTCACGAACTGCCGGTTTGTGACGATCCGGGGGTGCCGCCTGGGCTGCTCGCGCACGGCCAGCAGCCCGTCGAACTCCTCCGTGGTGACGATCGCCGGCACCGAGAAAGCCACGATCGAGTCGAATTCGATCGACACCACCTGGCGGGTCCCTGACCAGAACCTGATGAACATTCTCGGGGCACCCAACGCCCTGGGCGGCTCCGTCAACGTCCAGACCCTCTTCGGCTTGAGCCGGGAGGCGTACCGCGTTGCCTCGACCGCGTTCGTCAATCAGGTTTCGCAGATGACTCAGCTCAGCCGCGACGCGATCCGGAACGGGATCATGGCCAATGGACCCGGCAACCTGAGCAACGAAGAGCACGTCGCCTACGTGAACGTCGCGAATTCGCTCTTGGGAGGCTTCTTCAACCCGGCCGTTCTCCACACGACGCTCAGGACCGTGCGCACGATGGTGCACAGGAGGGACCCTGCGACAGCGCTGTCTTTCGGGGACTCCGAGGCCGTGACGGTCGTGCGGGCCAACCGGATCCACGGCTTGATCGGGCTTCACGGGACTCCGCACCCCACGTCCAATCTCGACGGAGTTGAAGGAAACCTCGTCCAGGCCGGAAACTCGGCACGCATCAACGTGACAGCCACTGAAGGGACGCTGAACGTCTGCGACAACACAGCGACCGGCATCCGGCTCGGCTCGAGCCTGGTCAATACGATCCGTAGCGCGGTCACCGCCAATGGCGTCGTCAATCTGACGACCTACCGCCACGCCGTGTACTCCGGGAACGTGTTCGAAAAAGAGGCCAATC
>JANOCF010000995.1:0-9566 GCA_031412055.1 Holophagales bacterium
AGATGGTGATGCCGGGTGACAACGTGAACCTCGAGGTGGAGCTGATCGCGCCGATCGCCATGGAAAAGGGCGTGCGGTTCGCGATCCGCGAGGGTGGCCGCACCGTCGGTGCCGGCACCGTCACGGAGATCCTGAAGTAACGGGCTCACGCCCGGAGATCGTTTCCGCTGCCTGTGGTATTTCCGGGGAGCTGCTGAGGATAAAATGGTCAACGAGAAGATCCGTATCCTCCTGAAGGCGTTCGACTACCGCATCCTGGACACGTCGACGTTCGAGATCGTAGACACCGCGCGCCGCACCGGCGCGCGGGTGGTGGGACCGATCCCGCTGCCCACGCACATCTCGCGCTACACGGTCAACCGGTCGCCGCACGTCGACAAGAAGTCGCGGGAGCAGTTCGAGATTCGGACGCACAAGCGGCTGCTCGACATCTTCGAGCCCACCAGCCAGACGGTGGACGCGCTGATGAAGCTGGAGCTGCCGGCCGGTGTGGACGTCGAGATCAAGGCATTCGGGAAGTAACCCCGCGGTTACCCCAAGGAGAATGGCGGCGATGGAAGGGATTCTGGGAAAAAAGCTGGGCATGACCCAGATCTATGCCGAGGACGGGACGGTGGTCCCGGTCACGGTGATCCAGGCCGGGCCTTGCCTGGTCGTGCAGCGGAAGACGGTCGACGTGGACGGCTATGACGCGATCCAGGTCGGCCTCATTGAAACGAAGCCGGCGAAAAAGGTCGGCCGTCCGCGCGAGGGTCACTTCAAGAAGGCCGGAGTGGCGCCGGTTCGCCGGGTGGTGGAGTTCGCGCTGAGCGCCGGTGAGGATCCCAGCCCGGGCGATTCGATCGATGTCTCCATCTTCGTCGAGAAGGAGTGGGTGGACGTGATCGGGACGAGCAAGGGCAAGGGCTTCCAGGGCGTGATGAAGCGTCACGGCTTCGCCGGCGGCAAGGCCTCGCACGGTTCGATGTTCCACCGTGCTCCGGGCTCCATCGGCTCCTCGGCGTATCCGTCCCGGGTTCTCAAGGGCATGCGCGGCACCGGCCGGATGGGCGGTGACCGGGTGACGGTGAAGAACCTGCAGGTCATCAAGGTGGATGCCGAGCAGAACCTGATCTACGTGCGCGGCGCCGTGCCGGGGCCGAAGAGCGGCTACCTGCAGATCCGGCGAGCCAAGCGGGGCTAAAGGGATCAACCGATGAAGATTGCAGTCAAGAATTTGGATAACAAGCAGGTGCGCGAGATCGAGGTGCCGGACGAAGTGTTCGGGTACCCGTACAAAGAGCACCTGATCCTCGTGGCGATCCAGGCCTACCTGTCCGGGAGGCGCCGCGGCACGCACAAGGTCAAGACCCGCGCCGAGGTCTCCGGCTCCGGCAAGAAGCTGTGGCGGCAGAAGGGTACCGGCCGCGCCCGTACGGCGGACATCCGGAACCCGAAGTGGCGCCACGGCGGCATCGTCCACGGCCCGGTCCCCCACAGCCACGCGAAGAGCCTGTCGGTGCGCGAGAAGAAGAATGCGCTCAAGTCGGCGCTCTCACGCAAGGCGGCGGACTCCCAGATCGTGGTGCTGGAGACCCTGGACCTCGAGAACCACCGCACCCGGGAGCTGATCCAGCGCCTGGGCGGCCTCGGGATCGCGGGCAAGGCCCTGCTGGTCGACAGCCGCGACAACCGGAACCTTGCGCTGGCGTCGCGGAATGTTCAGGCCTTGAAGACGGTTGACGCTCTGGCCGTCAATGTGTACGACGTCGTGGACCGGCCGTTCCTCGTGCTGAGCGAGGGAGCCCTCAACCGGCTGGTGGAGGTGCTCGCGAAATGAGAGTCCAGGAAATCATCCGGCGCCCGTTGATCACCGAGAAGTCGACGGACCAGCGCGAGACAAAGAACATCGTGGCTTTCGAAGTCCACCGCGACGCGAACAAGATCGACGTCAAGAAAGCGGTGGAGGACCGGTTCAAGGTCAAGGTGGCCGAAGTGCGGATCGCCCGGGTGCACGGCAAGGTTCGCCGCCAGGGACGCTTCGCCGGTCGCCGGCCGGACTGGAAGAAGGCATACGTGCGGCTCGCCGCGGGCGAGAAGCAGATCGAGTTCTTCGAGGGGATGTAAGAAGATGCCGACCAAGGAAAGAAAGCCGATCAACTCCTCGAGCCGGTTCCAGACGTACCTGACGTTCGAGGAGATCACGAAGGACCGGCCGCACAAGGCGCTGACCAAGGGCAAGAGCTCCTCGGGCGGGCGCAACAACAAGGGACAGCTCACGTCCTGGTGGCGCGGCGGCGGTCACAAGCGCAGGTACCGGGTGATCGACTTCAAGCGCGACAAGCCCGGCGTGCCGGCGAAGGTAGCGAGCATCGAGTACGATCCCAACCGTTCGGCGCGCATCGCGCTGCTGAACTACGCCGACGGCGAGAAGCGCTACATCCTGTGGCCTCTCGGCCTGGCGGTGGGCGCGGAAGTCGTGTCGGGCGACACTGCCGAGGTCAACCTGGGCAATGCGATGCCGCTGCGGCGCATCCCGCTGGGCACGGTGATTCACAACATCGAGCTCAAGATCGGCAAGGGCGGGCAGATGGTGCGCAGCGCCGGCGCCGGTGCCCAGTTGATGGCCCGCGACGGCGAATGGGCCCAGGTGAAGCTGCCTTCGGGCGAAGTGCGGCGGGTGCACGTCGAGTGCTGCGCCACCGTCGGCCAGGTCGGCAATCTCGAGCACGAGAATGTGTCGATCGGCAAGGCGGGCCGCAACCGCTGGCTCGGCTACAAGCCGCACAACCGCGGCGTGTCGATGAATCCGGTGGACCACCCGATGGGCGGTGGCGAGGGCCGGACTTCCGGCGGACGCCATCCCACCACGCCGTGGGGTACGCCGACCAAGGGTTACAAGACCCGGAACAACAAGCGCACGGACAAGATGATCGTCCGCCGCAGGAACAAGAAGTAAGGAGCGCAGACCATGGCGCGTTCGCTCAAGAAGGGCTACTTCATCGACGATCATCTCATCGCGAAGGTTGATGCGATGAACAACCGCGGCGAAAAGCGGGTGATCAAGACCTGGTCCCGTCGCTCGACGGTGACCCCGGATATGGTCGGTCACACGATCGCGGTGCACAACGGGCAGAAGTTCATCCCGGTCTACGTCAGCGAGAACATGGTCGGCCACAAGCTCGGCGAGTTCGCGATGACCCGGACCTTCCGGAGTCACTCGGGTAAAAAAGCCGAAAAGGGCGCCCGGCCCCGCTAAACGCGGGTCCGCCAGAGAGAGAGGAACGAACGATGGAAGTCACAGCACGGCTTCGCTACCTCCGGGGCTCGGCGCAGAAAGTGCGCCTGGTGGTCGACCTGATCCGGGGCAAAGGCGTCCAGGAAGCGGTCAACCTCCTCGAGGTGACCAAGAAAGCGGCGGCCCCGCACGTCCAGAAGTGTTTGAAGTCGGCGATCGCCAACGCGGAGAACCGGGACGAGCATGTGGACGTCGACCGGCTCTACGTCAAGGAGATTTTTGTCGACGGCGGGCCGATGTTCAAACGGATTCGGCCGGCGCCGATGGGGCGGGCGTTCCGCGTGCTCAAGCGTCAGAGCCACATCACGATCAAGCTTGACACCCGCAAGGGCGACGGCAAGTCGTAATAGAGAGGATCGAACGGTGGGTCAGAAAACGCACCCCTATGGGTTTCGGCTCGTCTACAACAAGACCTGGCACTCGCGCTGGTACGGCGATCAGAAGTACGCCGATATGCTGCACGAGGACCTGAGGCTCCGCCGCCTCCTCAAGGAGCGGCTGTCGCACGCCGGCGTCTCCGAGGTGGACATCGAGCGCGCGGCTGACAAGCTGCGGGTCACGATCTACACCTCCCGGCCGGGTATCATCATCGGCCGCCGGGGCGCCGAGGTGGACAAGCTTCGCGACGAGCTCCAGAAGCAGATGGGGCGCGAGGTCCACATCAACATTCAGGAGATCCAGCGGCCCGAGCTCGATTCTCAGCTCGTGGCGCAGTCGATCGCCGGCCAGCTCGAACGGCGCGTGTCGTTCCGGCGCGCCATGAAGAAGGCGATGGAGTCGGCGTTCCGCTTCGGCGCCAAGGGCGTGAAGATCATGGTCGGAGGCCGCCTGGGCGGCGCCGAGATCGCGCGCTCCGAGTGGTACCAGGAGGGCCGTCTGCCTCTGCACACGCTGAAGGCCGACATCGATTACGGGCTTGCCGAGGCGCGGACCACCTATGGTGTCATCGGCGTCAAGGTCTGGGTCTACAAGGGCGATGTGCTCAAAGAGAAGAGCCGGCGCGCTTCCGCCTAGAGAAAGTTTGGAGACTGTCTCATGCTAATGCCGAAGAAGGTCAAGTTTCGCAAGCAGCAGCGCGGCCGGCGCAAGGGCATGACCAAAGGCGGGAGCTACATCGCCTTCGGCGACTACGCCCTGCAGGCGCTCGAGCCGGGCTGGGTTACTGCGCGGCAGATCGAGGCCGCCCGTATCGCGATCTCCCGTCACGTCAAGCGCGGCGGCAAGGTCTGGATCCGGGTGTTCCCGGACAAGCCGATCACCAAGAAGCCCCTCGAGACCCGCATGGGCAAGGGCAAAGGTCCCCCGGAGCAGTGGGTCGCCGTGGTAAAGCCGGCCCGCATCCTCTACGAGCTGGAGGGAGTCCCCGCGGAGATCGCCGAGGAGGCGATGCGGCTGGCGGCACACAAGCTGCCGATCAAGACGCGGTTCGTCACCCGTCACGAGGAGCTGAGGTAAGGCGATGAAGGTTCAGGAAATGCGCGATCATACCGTCGAGGAGCTGCGGGATCAGGAGAGGGAGCTGGCGGACCAGCTCTTCGCCCTGCGCCTGCAGAAGGTGACCGGCCAGCTCGAGAAGCCGTCCCGGGTGCGCCAGGTGCGCCGGGATCTGGCCCGGGTGATGACGGTCCTGCGCGAGAAGCGCGGGTAAGGCCCGAGAGGCCGGACAGGAGCATTAGGAAATGGCGGACACGGACAACACTCAGCAGCAGGCCAATGCCGGGGCCATCGAGACCACCGCGGCGACCGAAGCGACCCAGGAGTCGCGAGGTCACCAGCAGGTCAAGGTGGGCCGCGTGGTGAGCGACAAAATGAACAAGACGGTGATCGTGACGGTGGAGAAGACCATCACCCACCGCCTCTACCACCGGGCGATGAAAAAGACGTCCCGGTTCCACGCTCACGACGAGGAGAACCAGTGCCGTATCGGCGACCTCGTCGAGATCGTGTCGAGCCGGCCCCTCTCCAAGACGAAGCGCTGGCGGGTCCGCCAGATCGTCGAGCGGGCGCAGTAAGGGCGCAGGGAAGGGGATACCGATATGATCCAGATGGGAACCATTCTCGACGTTGCGGACAACACCGGGGCCAAGAAGATCTTCTGCATTCATATGCGCGGCGGATCGGCGGGTCAGTACGGCCGTCTCGGCGACGTCATCACGGCCTCGGTCAAAGAGGCCTCCCCCGACGGCACGGTTAAGAAGGGCCAGGTCGTGAAAGCCGTGATCGTGCGCACCGCCAAGGAGCAGCGGCGCAAGGACGGGAGCTACATCCGGTTCGACACGAACTCGGCGGTCCTGGTCAACGACGCCGGCGAGCCGATCGGCACCCGCGTCTTCGGCCCGGTCGCCCGAGAGCTGCGCGAGCGGAAATTCATGAAGATCATCTCCCTCGCGCCGGAGGTCATCTGAGATGACGACGAAGTTGAGTATCAAGAAAAACGATCAGGTCCTGGTCACCACGGGCAAGGATCGCGGCTCCCGCGGACGGGTGCTGCGCGTGCTCGCCGACAAGGGCAAGGCGATCGTCGAGCGTGTGAACATGATCAAGCGCCACACCCGCCCGAATCCGAACAAGGGCGTCCAGGGAGGCATCCTGGAGCGGGAGGCGCCGATCCAGGTCTCGAATCTGAAGGTGATCTGCCCCGAGTGCGGAAAGCCGAGCCGGACGGGCCGCAAGCGCCTCGAAGACGGGCGCGGCGTGCGCGTCTGCAAGCAGTGCGACGCCAACTTCTAGGCGTGTAAGAGGTCGATATGGCGAAGAAGAACGAAGGCAAGGGATCCAAGGGCAAGGGTGGCTCGGCACTGCCGACCGGCCCGTCTGCTCCGCTCCCCGAAGGATATGTGCCGCGGCTCAAGAAGCGGTATCAGGAAGAGGTCATGGCCAAGCTCCAGAAGGAGTTCGGCATCGACAACGTGATGGCCGTGCCCAGGATCGAGAAGATCTCCCTCAACATGGGAGTGGGCGAGGCGATCCAGAACATCAAGATCCTGGATGATGCCGCCGAGGAGCTCGCCTCGCTGGCGGGCCAGAAGCCGGCGATCACCAAAGCCCAGAAGTCGATCGCGGCTTTCAAGCTGCGGCAGGGCATGCCCATCGGAGCCCGCGTGACGTTGCGCGGCACCCGCATGTGGGAGTTCCTGGATCGTCTGCTCAGCATCGCGCTACCGCGGGTGCGGGACTTCCGCGGCGTGTCCACGAAGAGCTTCGACGGCCGCGGCAACTACACCTTGGGTGTCCGTGACCAGCTGATCTTCCCCGAGATCGACTACAACAAGGTCGAGAAGGCGAAGGGGATGAACATCACGATCGTGACGACGGCCGGCAACGACGAGCGCGCAATGTTTCTGCTGCGCGAGCTCGGAATGCCGTTCCAGCGCTAGGAGAAGACTGTGGCGACGACTGCAAAGATCGCGAAGGAGAGGAAGAAGCTGAAGTTTGAGGTCCGCCACCGGAACCGGTGCCGGGTCTGTGGCCGCCCGCGCGGTGTCTACCGCAAATTCGGGCTCTGCCGCATCCACCTGCGGGATCTGGCGCTGCAGGGCTATCTGCCTGGCGTGATCAAGGCGAGCTGGTAAGGGGAAAGACATGAGCATGACCGATCCCATCTCGGATCTGCTGACGCGGATCCGCAACGCCCATATGGCCAAGCACGACCGGCTCGACGTGCCGGTCTCCCGGCTGAAGCTTGAAGTCTGCCGACTCCTCAAGGAGGAAGGCTTCATCAAGAACTTCCGCGAGGTCGAGGCCACCGGTCCGAGCAAGTCGGTGCGTATCTTCCTGCGCTACAGCGCGCAGGGTGAGCCGGCGATCAATTACGTGGCGCGGGTCAGCAAGCCCGGTCGCCGGGTCTACCGCCGCGCCAGCGAGATCCAGCCGGTCCGCAACGGTCTCGGCGTGGGGATCGTCTCGACATCGCAGGGTCTGTTGACCGACACCCAGGCGCGCGAGCGCAAGGTCGGCGGCGAGATCCTCTGCGAGCTCTGGTAGGAGAACGAAGATGTCGCGCATCGGAAAAATGCCGATCCCGGTCCCCAGCGGGACCAAGGTTGAGCTCCAGAACGGGATGTTCGTCGCCGAAGGCCCTCGCGGCAAGGTGGCGCAGCCCCTGTTCGAGGGCTACCCGGTCAAGATCGAGGACAACGTGATCACCATCGACCGGACCGGCGAGACCGGCCCGGACCGCGCCAAGCACGGCCTGCTGCGGGCGCTTGTCGCCAACGCGGTGCAGGGCGTGTCCGACGGGTTCAAGAAGCAGCTCGACATCATCGGCGTGGGCTACCGCGCCGAGGTCAAGGGCTCCCAGGTGCAGTTCGCCCTCGGCTACTCGCACCCGGTGCTCTTCGACATCCCCGAGGGGATCAAGATCGAGATTGAAGCCAAGGCGAACCGCGTGACGATTACGGGAGCGGACCGCCAGATGGTGGGGCAGGTCGCGGCCGAGATCCGCCGGCTCCGCCGGCCCGATCCCTACAAGGGCAAGGGCATCAAGTACACGAACGAGGTCCTGCGCCGCAAGGTCGGCAAGGCCGGCGGCAAGAAGTGAGGAACCCGCGATGACTGAGCACGTCACCAAGATCATGGTCAAGAAGCGGGAGCGCCGCGAGCGTGCCCATCAGCGGGTCCGCGTGCGGGTCCGCGGGACCGCCGAGCGTCCGCGCCTGTCGATCTACAAGAGCGTGAAGTACGTCTACGCGCAGGTGATCGACGACGACCGCGGTGTTACCCTGGCGCAGGCGAACTCGTCCGATCCGGAGATCCGTCAGCGGTTCGCCGGCTCGGGGAGCGGTTCCGGGAGCAACAAGGACGCAGCGAAGGCCGTCGGGGAAGTCGTAGCCGAGCGGGCCAAGGCGAAGGGGATCGAGAAGGTCGTCTTCGACCGCGGCGGCTACATCTACCACGGCAACGTCAAGGTTCTTGCCGACGCCGCCCGCGAAAAAGGTTTGCAATTCTAGTCGTTCGTGAAGGAGAACAGCGTGGCCAGGGACTTTGAGCGCGAGAGCGAGTTTTTTGAGCAGGTCGTCCACATCAACCGCGTGACCAAGGTGGTCAAGGGCGGCAAGAACTTCTCGTTCTCTGCCCTGGTGGTGATCGGTGACGGGAACGGCCGCGTCGGCTATGGCGCCGGCAAGGCGAAGGAGGTGCCCTCGGCGATTCGCAAGGGCATCGAGATCGCCAAGCGGAACATGATCCAGGTGCCGCTCAAGGGCAGCACGATCCCCCACGAGGTGATCGGCGTGTTCGGTGCCGGCCGCGTGCTGATGAAGCCGGCCTCGGCCGGTACGGGCGTGATTGCGGGCGGTCCGGTCCGCGCGGTGATCGAGACCGCGGGCATCCAGGACATCCTGACGAAGTCCCTGGGCTCGACCAACCCCCACAACGTGGTCAAGGCGACCTTCGACGCGCTGCTCAAGCTGCGCAGTGTCGAGGATGCCCTGCGCCTGCGCGGCATCTTCATCCGCGAAGATGGTAGTCGGACTTCGTCTGCCCCGTCCGCGGCGTCCTCCGCGTCCGCGACATCGGCGGCCTCCGGAACCCCGGAAAACACCGCGGGCGCCGGCGCCTGATCCACTGCCTGATCGACTGACAGAAGAGCCGGGAGCAGAAGATGGCTGATAACCAGGAAGGCAAGCAGGAAGGCAAGACAATCCGGATCCGCCAGGTGCGCAGCGCCATCGGTACCACGCGGGGACACCGCGAAGTGCTGCGTGGCCTCGGCCTGCGCCGGATTCGCCACGAGGTCGTGAGGGAGGACACCCCCGCCGTGCGCGGCATGGTGAACAAGGTCTCGTACCTGCTGGAAGTTCACGAGGAGTGATCGATCATGAGACTGCATGAACTGTCCCCGGCCAAGGGGAGCAAGCAAGCGCGGAAGCGGATCGGGCGTGGCCCCGGATCGGGGATCGGCAAGACTTCGGGCCGCGGTGAGAAGGGCCAGAAGTCCCGGTCGGGCTACAGCCGCCGCGACGGTTTCGAGGGCGGCCAGATGCCGCTCATCCGCCGCGTCCCCAAGCGGGGATTCACCAACATCTTCAAGACCGAGTACGCGGTCGTGAACCTCTCCCAGCTCGCCGAGCTCGAGGGGGATATCGGAGATATCACGCCTGAGACCCTGGTCGGAGCGGGCCTGGTCCGTTCCGGCAAGCTGGTCAAGGTGCTGGGCGACGGCGAGATCGGCAAGGCGCTCAAGGTGACGGCAAACAAGTTCAGCAAGTCCGCGCGTGCCAAGATCGAGGCGGCGGGCGGGACCTGCGAGGAGCTGCAGGCGTGATCGAAGGCTTCCGCAACATCTTCG
>JANOCF010000996.1:0-9735 GCA_031412055.1 Holophagales bacterium
GGACCGGCGCCAGCCAGGTGTTGCCGCCGTCGGAGGAGACGGAGTAGAAGATGTCGACTCCAACCCGCGTCGCGCTGCGCCGGGTGTCGTAGTACATCACATAAACCTTGCCGTCCGGTCCGACCGCGATCCAGTGATGGAAGCGATCCACGGTGTTGGCGTCGGCCGTCTCGTGCGGAGTGCGGATGGTCCAGGTGGCGCCGCCGTCGCGCGAGTAGGCAACCTGGATGCGGCCGTGATTGTTGGCAGGCGTCGAGATGTCCTCAATGGCCGTGGTGTCCGTCCAGGCGACGTAGATCGAGTTGGCGAAGGCGCCGCTGGAGAGGTCCGCGTCGGCGGACGCATAGATGAAGGCGCGGCGGGTCTCCATGGCCGGGATGGCGAAGTCGTAGCCGTCCTGCGTGTTGGCCACGGTCACGGCCGCGTTGAAGCTCGTGCCGGCGGTGGTCGACTTGCGCGTCAGGATCGTCTTGCCGTTGGTCGCCGGCCAGAAGTAATGGACGTTGCCGAGCTTGTCGGTCGTCAGATCGCAGCCGATGCCCGATTGCGTCGAGCCGCTCGACATCGTGATGTTCGCGCTCCAGGTGTGGGCGAAGTCGGTGGAGCGGGAGAACTTGAGGGTGTTGTTGTCGTGCCAGCACTGGTAGATGTTGTCGCGGTTCGGCGAGGTCGCAAACTTGTCGACGTGGATGTACTGCTTGTCGCTGGTGTTCGCGGCCGTGAGCTCGCGCCGGCCGTCGCCGGGGGTGATGGTCGCGAGGTCGTTCCAGGTGGCGCCGCCGTCGGACGAGCGGTAGACCCAGACGTTGCACAGCGCGCCGCAACCGCCGAGGGTGGAGGTGTAGGCAAAGGCGCCGTCCGACGACCAGTCGACCGTGGGGTCGCAGCAGGTGCTGCCGCCCGGCAGGGCGGCGGACTGGGTCCAGGAGGTGCCGCCGTTGGTCGAGTACCACATGATCTGGCCCGCGCCGGGGCCGTTGGAGCCGGCGACGACCTTGTTGACGTCGATGGGATGGATCTTCACCGCCGACTCGGCGGCGCCGGTCGGGGACGAGATGCGCACATCCGAGGTCAGCGCCTCGCCGGTCTGCAGCCGGAACTCGTCCTCGGCGATCCCCTTCTCCATGACCACCTGGAAGCGGCCGTTCCGGATCACCGCGCCTTTGTAGAGCTTGCCGGCGACGAGATAGCCGCCGTACTTCATCCGGAAGACGTTCAGGGCGCTGCGCGGGTACTGGGGCTCGCCGGTCCGCGGCAGGTTGGGAAGCGCCTTGCGCAGCTCGACGCGGTAGAAGGCCGGGATCGGGTCCCTCTGCTGGTGCTCGTTGGGGGAGAGCACGGCGAGGTCTTCCCTGGTGAGCTGGTAGTTGCGGTCGTCCCACGGGCCGATCCGGGTCAGGGACGGGTAGTCGACCCGGGAATCCTTGCCTTTTTTAGGGTCGACCGGCTGCGCGTCGGCTGCCGCGGTGAACGCTGTGGCTGCAAAGGTGGCAGCCACCAGCAGCGCCCGCCAGCGGCGGGATAATCCGTTGCTACTCATGTGTACGTCTCCCAAAATAGAAGGCCGCGGCAACGTTGCCGCGGGCCGGAAAGCCGCGCAAATGACCACGTACAGCCGGCACCTTGATGCGCCGTTGAGCAGATCCTCAACTAGACTGGTGCTCGTCGCGGGTATTGGAGAGACAAAGTTCTGGATGGGGGCGCCGTTTGCGATAGAATCGCCGGAACCAGCGGCGCTTTGTGAGGAGAAACGGTGTCAACCATCGCCAACGTGGTCGTGGGTCTTGTCGCCTTGTTGCACGTCTATTTCATGGTTTTGGAGATGTTCCTCTGGGACAAACCCGCAGGTCTGCGAGCCTTCGGTCAGACCAGGGAGGCCGCGGCGGCTTCCAAGGTCCTGGCCGCCAACCAGGGCCTGTACAACGGGTTCCTGGCCGCGGGCCTGTTCTGGGGTCTCAGCCTCGGCCCGGACGGCACGAGCGTGAAGGTCTTCTTTCTTGGCTGCGTGCTGATCGCCGGCCTGTTCGGAGCGGCGACGGCCAACCGCAAGATCCTTTTCATTCAGGCGATCCCGGCAGCCATCGGGCTGGCTCTCGTGCTCCTGTCCTGACGATCCATTGGAGAGAGAGCCATGGCCCGGACGATCAGGAAGACCCCGCCCTGAGTCGCCTCCTGTTGTATTAGATCTCCATGATCCGCCGACGACTTGCTGTCTGCCTCGTTCTGGCCGCCGTGATCGCTTCGTCGCTCTCGGTTCGGCTGGGGCATCCGCCTCTGCACACCGACGAGATTACCTACATGAGCAGCGTGCTGGAGTCCAAGATCCAGGGGACCGTGTTCCCGGTGCAGGGCAACGGCGTGCTGTTCCTCAACAAGCCGCCGCTCGCCTTCTGGCTCATGCGATTGTCGTACGAGGTGCTGGGCCCCAGCCCTTTCGCGGCCCGCCTGCCGAGCGCGCTGGTCACGGCCGGGACCGGCGTCGTGCTCTACCTGTTCGGGACGGCGGTCTTCGGCGAGGCCGTGGGAATCGTGGCCGCGCTGATCTTGGTGTTCACTCCGGGTCTTCTGGCCGTGCACGGCATCCGCAGCGCCACTCCCGACGCGCTCGAGATCCTGCTGGTCACGTCGGCGATCGTCTGTCTGGAGCTCTGGCGCCGCCGCCGCCAGCCGTGGATGCTCACGTGCCTGGTGGTCTGCGTGGGCGTCAGCTCCTGGGTCAAGTCGCCGTTCGCCCTGGTGGTGTTCCTGGCGTATCTGCTCGCCACGGAGCTGCCCGCGCGCCGCGCGGGGCTGGGCACGCCCCGGTTGGGCGCCACGGTGGCGCTGGTCGCCGGCGTCTGGCTGGGGATCTACCTGCTCTGGCTCGGCACGCTCAGCACTGTGATGTCGCCGTCCGCGGTGGCCAAGCGGCTCCTGGTGCAGCAATACGCCCAGCGGATCGAGGGGAAGATGGGCAAGCTCGAAGGCCCGGGCTTCTACCTGAAGAGCGTGGCGGGCGATTTCGGGCCGCTGTTGCTGCTGCCGCTCGGAGCCCTGGCGGTAGCCTGGTTCGTTTCACGGAGAGGCTGGAGGCCGTCACGACATGACGTGGCGTGCCTCGCGGCCTGGTCGCTGGTGGCGCCGGTTCTAGCGACCGCGTCGGCCAGCAAGCTCCCCTGGTACGCCTACCTGAGCTATCCCGGAATCGCGTTGCTCGTGGCCGTGAGCGCGCGCCTCCTGGCGCAGGCCGTCTCCGACCGGAGATCCGTCCAGGCAACCTTCCTGGCGGCGGCTGTCCTGGTCGTCGCATGGCGCGCGTGGCGGACGCCTTTCGACCTCGTCTGGCCCGCGGAGGCCCAATATCACGGCATCACGGGACGCCTCTGGGAGATCGCCAGGGACGATCCCGACATCGTGCTGGTCCCCGGACCCGGGTTCGAGCTTGCGCGGCAGCGCGAGGAGGCCGGCCGGGAAGCGCGGCTCTACCTCCGGACTCTCTTCTGGCTGCAATCCGGCCGCTCCACGGGCCCGGACGCGTGCCGCGCGGTGCTGGTGAACCGCCGCCGCGATGCGCCCGTGCGGCAAGGTGTTCTGGAGCTGTACCGGCCTGTGCGAAAGCGGGGCACCGCGATCCTCATGGCCGACGACTGCGATGGATGGCTGCTCGAGCAGCTCGCCAGGAATCCAGGGGACTAGAAGGGAGTCTCTCCGAGCGGGTGAAACTTTCGGACGTCTCCTTCGTTCTTGAAAGATACCCCTGATCCAGCCTGGTTGCGGTGCCGGTTCGTCCGGCAGCGGCGAGGCCAAATTAAAGGAGAGACTCATGACGTCCAAAGTCCGAGCGCTCACGCTTCGCGTCGCCGCCTTCTCATGCCTGGCCCTCTTCGTGCTGAGCGCAAAGCCCAGCGAGGCGCAGGTAGAGTTCATGGTCTATCGCGCCAAGTTCACCTGCGGCTTCGCCACGGGGAACATCCCTGATTCCGGCAACTCCGCCAACGTGCTGCCCGTCCCCTACCGGGAGGTCCAGCCCGGCAACTACTCGACAGTGATCAATATTCTTAATGCCCGTTTCAACGGACGCGAATCGCTGGTGGACGGCGCAGTCCTGGTCGAAGGCAGGCCGGTGGCCTCTCTGTCATCCTTCACGATGACCAGCTACAGCACCGTGCGCATCGATTGCAACGACATCACCAGCGCCCTGGCCGCGGGCGGCTTCCAGGCGGACGGCCGCTTTGTCGAAGGCTTCGTCCAGATCGCCGCACGGGACCTCCTGGGGTCGAGCGAGCCTTCCAACCTCGAGGTCTCCGCCGTGTACACCTACGGCAGCCGGCGGACGGACACCGGCGGCACGGGGCTCGGCTCCTCGATCGATGTCGAGCGCATCCAGGGGAACCCGGAGGTCCAGCCGGAGTAGCAAAGCGATCGCCTGAGGGCTCGCGGACCGAGCCCTCAGGTCCGTTCACCCAAGCACGGTATGCTGGAACGGAACGAACGCATGGAATTCTGATGACCACGGCTGAATTCAGAGCAGTTTTCGAAGCGTTGGCCCGGGCGTGGAGCGCGCGGGACTACGAGACCGCCGCGAGCGCCTTTGCCGAGAACGTGCGCTATGCCGACCCGCTCCGCTACCGGTTCGAGTCGAGGGCGCAGCTCCTGGATTTTTTTCGCAACGACGAGGGGTGCGAGCAGAGCACGGTCTGGCACAACGTCGTCTTCGACGAGGACCGGCAGTTGGGCGCGGCGGAGTACACGTACGAGGGCACTCACCGCTATCACGGCCTGGTCCTGATCAAGGTCCGGGGGAAGGAGATCACGCACTGGCGGGAGTACCAGCACGTCTCCGAGATCGGCTGGGAAGAGTTCTGCGCGGGAACGAACTTCAGCAAGGAGTAGTCCGTGAGCCAGCATGTCGTTCTCCTCGGTGATTCCATCTTCGACAACGCTTCCTATACCCGGGGCGAGCCGGACGTCGTCAACCACCTCCAATCGATCCTTCCGTCCGAATGGCGAGCGAGCCTTCTCGCGGTGGACGGCGCCGTCACCAGGAATCTTCCCTCCCAGTTGAGACGGGTCCCCGCGGACGCGTCGCACCTCGTGGTCTCCATCGGCGGCAACGACCTCCTGGGGCAGATGGATCTGCTGGACACGCCCGTGAGGTCGACGGCGGAAGCGCTGGAGCTGTTCGGCGAAGAGGCGGAGGAGTTCGAGGCGAGCTATCGCGCGGCCCTGAAAGGGGTGCTGGAGATGGGGAAGCCGACGACGATCTGCACGGTCTACAACGGCAGCTTCCCCGATCCTTTGGAGGCGTTGACGGCACGGATCGCGCTGACGTTCTTCAACGATGTGATCTTCCGGACCGCCTTCCAGAACGGGCTGTCGCTGATCGATCTAAGGCTCGTCTGCGATCAGCCCGAGGACTACGCGAACCCGATCGAGCCTTCGGGTCCTGGCGGCCGGAAGATCGCGCAGGCGATCGCCCGGTCGGTGGGAGCCCTTGGTCCCATCGACCGGGCGACGCGTGTGCTGGTTGGTTAGTAGCGTGAGGGGCCAAGAGGGATTTTCGACTTTTTCCGTAGAATGAAGCATGCAGATCGCTTTCGTGACCCTGTTTCTCGGTCTCACCCTGGGAGCCTACCCGGTCGAGGTCTCCGTCGAGGGTCCCGTGGCCGCCGTAGAGCTGCTGCTGGACGGCGCGAGCATCGGCCGGATCGCGGGTCCGCCCTGGACGGGCCAGGTCGACTTCGGGACCGCGCTTCAGCCGCACGAGTTGGTGGCACGAGCGCTGGACTCGCAGGGACAGGAGATCTCGCGGGCGCGCCAGTGGGTGAACCTGCCGCGGCCCAAAGCCGAGGTCGAGATCGTACTGGAAGGGGCCAGGGAAGGGAGACCGGACGCGGCGCGGCTCACCTGGCAGAGCCGGACCGGGGCCGAGCCGCTCTCGGTCCGCCTCACCCTCGACAATCAAGCCTTGACCCTGCGAGCGGGCGGCAGGGCGGTTCTGCCGTCGTACAACCCCCAGGTCGTGCACGTCCTGAGCGCCGAGGTCCGCTTCCCCGCGAGCGTGGTGGCACGAAAGGACGCGGTATTCGGCGGCCAGTATGGTAGCCAGGTTTCCTTCGAGCTGACGGCGGTTCCGGTGCAGGTGGAGCGCGGCCGGCTGCCTCAGCCCGAGGCGATGCGCGGGTGGCTCCTCGCCAATGGACAGCCGCTCACGGTGGCGGCCGTGGACCAGGATCCCGGGGAGGTGATCGTCATCCGGGATCTCGGGGCTTCCAGCGCGCTGGCGGAGCTCGGCAGGGTCAGGCCTCGCCGGACCCGGGATGCAAGGGGAACCCTGGGCGTCGAGCGCGACTACCTGCGCTTCGAGATGGGCCTCCGGAAGGAGGACGAGGTCCGCTTTCTCTGGCCGGTGCCGCGCTCGTTCTCCAGCGCCGGCGGCACCGGGCTGCCGGCGGAGCTGTTCGACCAGTCGCGCCCGCTCACGCTCCAGGACGGAGGCCTGCACTGGCTCCTGACGCGCGTCATCCCCACGAAGACGCCTGGGAAGCAGCGCCTTGCCGACGCGGTGGCGGTGGCGGGTCTCCAGGCCATGGCGGGCAGCCGTCCCCGGGCCGTGGTGCTGGTTCTGAGCGGCAGTCCTGAGGATGCCAGCCGCTACGATCCGGCCATGGTGCGCCGCTATCTCGCGTCCATCCGGGTGCCGCTGTTCGTGTGGGCGGTGGAGAAGGGGACCGCGGAGTCGCCCGCGCTCGCGGTCTGGGGAAAGGTCGAGGACGCCTCGAACCTGAACCGGTTCCGCTCGGCCGTGGCGCGCCTGAGGGACACGCTGGAGGCGCAGCGCGTCGTCTGGGTCGAGGGGACGCACCTGCCGCAATCGATCTCCTTGGCGCCAACAGCGGCGGGCATCGAATTACCCCCATGATTACCCCCATAATGACTTCCCATGCATGAAGAACTTCTCGAAACAGCCCTGGCGGCGGCCCACGCCGGGGCGGACGTGATTCGGCGCTACTTCCGCCGCGAGGATCTGGTGATCGATCGCAAGGGGCTCAACGACTTCGTCACCGAGGCCGACCGCGGGAGCGAGACCGCGGTCCTGGGCGAGATCCGCCGCCGCTTCCCCGGCCATCGCATCCTGGCCGAGGAAGGGGGCGGCGCCGGCGAGGGCGAAGGCGACTACCAGTGGCTGATCGATCCGCTGGACGGCACCACCAACTTCCTCCAGGGGCTGCCCGTCTACTGTGTCTCCGTGGCCTGCCGCAAGGGAGACGAGCTGCTCGCCGGGGTCATCCACGACCCCGAAGGGGGCAACGTCTTCACCGCGACGCGCGGCGGCGGCGCCTTCTGGAACGGCCGCTCCATGCGGGTCTCCGGGCAAGAGGGGCTGGATGGCGCCTTCCTGGCGACCGGCTACCCCTTCCGCGCGCTGCCGACCCTGGACGTCTACCTGGCAATCTTCCGCGACGTGTTCCAGCACGCCAAGGCCATCCGCCGCTGCGGCTCGGCCGCCCTGGACCTGGCCTACACCGCGGCCGGGGTCTACGACGGATTCTTCGAGTTCCGGCTTTCCCCCTGGGACATCGGCGCCGGCGTGCTGATGGTCCGGGAGGCGGGCGGCATCGTGACCGACCTGGACGGCGGCAACCATTTCTTCCGGGGCGGCAACATCGTGGCGGGAGGAGCGTCGGTCCAGCCCGCGCTGCAGGCCTTGGCGGCGCGCCATGCCAGCGAGGCCGAGCTCGACCGTCTGAACCCGATCCAGCCCGTGCTGGAGGCGCCGGTCGGCTGACGCCATGAGGCTCCTGGAGCTCATCCGGTTTCCGCGCAGGCAGGAGGGCGTCCCCGAGACGTGGAGCCTCGAGGTCCAGATCCATCCGAGCAACATCCGGCGGCGGGTGCGGTACCTGTTCCTGACGCGCCGGCAGGTGACGCTCTGGTCGATCCCGGTTCTGCTCTACCTCGGGTTCCTGGCCCTGGCGGCGTCGGTCGGGCCCGGGGTGATCGGGGGGATGCTGAACCGCCAGGAGTACTACTCGCTCGTGTCCGAGCGGGCCCGCCAAGGCGAGCGCCTGCAGGAGATGATCGGCCGGCTGGAGCAGCTCGAAGCGCGCGCCGGCGGCCTTCACGTGCGGGTGAACAAGATCCTGCTCGCCTACGGCCTGCCCGCCTACGGACTGCCGTCCGGCGGGGCCGCGGGCAAGGGTGGATACCCGTTCCCGGTGCCGCCCGCGCCCGAGTCCATCTACTCGGGCACGATCGAGCAGGGCAACCGGCTCCAGGCGCGGACGGGAGAGCAGCTGAGCGTCCTCAACACCTTTCTTGAGGAGGTCCGGACGTACGAGCAGACGCACGCGGAGGAGGTCCGGAGCACGCCGTCGGTCTGCCCGCTGCGGGAGGGCGACTTCGTGCTGACGAGCCCCTTCGGCCGCCGGCGCAGCCCCTTCACCAAGGAGTTCGAGCTCCACGCCGGACTGGACCTCGCGGCGCCCCGGGGCAAGGCGGTCCACTCGCCCGGCGACGGGCTGGTGGTCTTCGCCGGGCTCTACCCGATGGCGCGGAGCATCGGCTGGTGGCGGTACGGCAACATGGTGATGGTGCGCAATGGAGAGCGTACGCTCACCATCTTCGGGCACTGCGGCGAGCTCCGCGTGAAGACCGGCCAGCGGGTGCGCCGGGGAGACGTGCTGGCGACGGTGGGGAACACCGGCTGGAGCACGAGCCCGCATCTCCACTACGAGGTGCGGCGCAGGCTGGAAGACGGCCGCTGGGCTCCGGTCAATCCGTTGATCTACATCCTGGACCATCGATGGCAGAATGAGGAGCGCCTGCTGGTGCAGGCACGCAACGTGCCTACACCGGAAGGCTTCGAGCCGCTGCCGCTACAGATTGGAAAATAATCGGGGAAGTAACCGATGAGCAGAATCGCCAGCGAAGACGCCGCGCCCACGATGATCATCCCCCGAGGGACCCGCATCGAGACGGATGCGGACGGCCAGCTCTCCATCCATGCCCCGGGAAACGTCGTGGTGCAGAACTCGGGCAAGTACGGCACCCTGGAGTCGATTGGAGGTTCCGTCCGGATCGACCGCGGGGTGACGGTGGAGGCGGTAACGGTCCGCTGTGCCCAGACCTGCTACGTGCAAGGGGCGCTGACCGCCTGGAAGGTGAGCGCCCGCTCGCTGCACCTGGAGGACGGAGCCCGCGCGCATGTGATGATGCAGGAGACGCAGCGTCTGGAGATCGGCAAGGACGCCCGGCTGGTCGGGAACTTCTCTTCCGAAAAGGAGATGCTGAGCCTGTTCTCCCGCTTCGCCAACCAGGTGCGCTCGCTGCCGTTCTTCTTCGAGAAGAAGAGCGCGCCCACGAGCCTGGCGAAGCCGCTGGACGACACGATCATCGTCGAGGCGACGAAGCCGGCGCTGGAGATACCGGAGACACCGGTAACAGCCGCTCCGGAGCCGCCGCCCCTGGCCGCGGCCTTCGCGGAGCTGCCCGAGCCGCTGCTCTTCGCCATGGTGCTCCTGGAGAGGGAGTCCGAATCCCGCATCCATCCGGCGCCCTCGCAGCGGGCCGTGGACGGTCTGCTCAGACTCCTCCAGCAGCAGGACCAGGAGACCCTCCGCGCCACCTGGCGCACGCTCTTCGGCCGCATCACCGAGCCGCGGGACGACGTCCACAGGGCGCGCGACCTGGTGGCGCAGTACTTTTCCGAGGTTACGGGGCAGTCTGGTTAGTCTTGCCCGCGAAGTCGTAGAG